>CANGNU010000001.1 GCA_947455365.1 Rickettsiales bacterium
AAGTGCCAATCATGGATGGCAGTTCAGCGCCGTTTATTTTTCTTATTGAATGCGCTGGAATCAAGTTGCAAGAGGCAGCGCGGCAGGTGATAGAAATTACCAAAAAAGTGCGAATTGAAGATGGTGATAAGTTTATTGAAGTTGAGCCAGCGCGCCAATTTTCAGTAGATTTCAGCATCGATTTTAACCATAAAGAAATTCAAAAACAAAATTTCGTTTACCATTCAACTTTTGCTTCTTTTAAAAATGATGTTTGCCTTGCGCGAACTTTTGGCTTTAAAAATGAAATTGAATATCTCAACAAAATTGGCTTGGCGCGTGGTGGCTCGCTAGAAAATGCCATTGTAATTGATGATGAGGGTATTGTTAACAAGGGTGGATTGCGCTACGAAAATGAATTTGCCCGTCACAAAACCCTAGATTTTATCGGCGATATTTATCTTGCTGGACACTATATTTTAGGTCATTTTACCGCATCAAAATCGGGCCATGGTTTAAACAACAAAATGCTGCATAAATTGCTAGACGATGAAACTGCGTGGCGCATTGTTTAATAGATGATGTAGCCTTGTCTAGCCTCGCTCCATACTACATCACGAATTATACAAGACATAAAATCTTCAACCGGATTCGACTTAAAATAAATATCGTGGTCATTTTCTAAAGTAATTACCGTATAGCCAATCTTAGAATTTTCAGCCTTCTTTTTATTGTAAAAACCTTCTAAAGACTTCCTAACTTCTGCTGCGTGAGAATGTTTAATCAAAACTTTTAGGCCAATATTGGGGCAGAGAAGTTCGGTATTATTGTTGGTTCTATCTTCAAAAAAAAGCACACAAGAAGTGGTTAGAAAGAATAGAAAAGTGAGAATAATCTTGATTTTATTGAGGCCTAACTTGTCCAATGTTGCTAAAAATTGATTTAAAAAATCCAGTTTTATTGCTTTTAACTTCAGTGTAATTTGATGCAAAAGATAGATTTGTTTCATGAGATAAATCATAATTTTGCAACTCGCGAACATTTTGCTCTTGATCAAATTTAATTGCAAGCACAGTACGATTTACAGCATCAGGCTTGAAGAATAGCAGCTTATTAACATCTTCAGCGTAGTAAATCCAAGTTTCATCATCGTCTAAATCAGAGACAATTGTTGGTGACCCCATTAGGCGTAAAACGCGTTCTTTTGTTGATATTCCTGCTTGCAACTGGTCATGGTCGGATAAATCAAAATTATAGCCATGCTTATCAACCCTTGAAAGACAAGAGGTGAGAGCCGTTAAGGCAATTAAAAAAAAGATTTTGTTTTTAGTGCAATTTAACATTGATTTTATTTCAACTAGTTTGTATCTTACCGTGCTTGTTATTGCGATGACTAATAAACCGCATCTTTTTTTAAAAGACAAGTGCTTACCAAATCAATGATTCATTGAGTTTAGGTATATCTAAAAATTAATAAACAACAATATGGCAGTTCCTAAGAAAAAGAAATCAAAATCTAGACGCAACATGAGAAGAGGCAGCAATGGCTCATACGAGGCTGGTCTTCCACAGGTTTTAACTGATAAAACCAGCGGTGAACTTAAACTTTCGCATCACATTTCTCTTGATGGCTTTTATAAAGGACGCCAAGTCATAAAGCCAAAAAAGAAGAAAGAAGTTGCTGTGGAAGAATAAAATTCTCTCTTCAAAATGAAGAAAATAAACATCGCCCTAGATTGCATGGGAGGTGATAGAGCCCCACAAATAGTGGTTGAAGGGGCTGATATTATCGCCTCAACCAACTCTTATGCCCATTTCTTGCTGTTTGGCGACGAAAAACGGGTGATGCCTATCATAAATCACTGTCGTCATCTCAAAGATCGCTACACACTAATTCACACTGATGACGCAATTTCTGCTGACGAAAAACCTTCTAACGCCTTGCGCCGTGGCACTAAATCAAGCATGCGCTTGGCAATTGATTCTTTAAAAGCTGGTGAATCTGATGTTGTGGTTTCGGCGGGAAACACCGGCGCTCTAATGGCCATCGCTAAAGTTATTTTACGACCGCTGCCATCAATTGATCGTCCAGCCATTGTTACTTCTATTCCTAATCAAAAAAAGAAAGGCACTGTCATGCTCGACATGGGCGCCAATGTTGATTGCGACGCCGATGTTCTTTATCAATTTGCGGTGATGGGTCACGCTTTTGCAAGAGTAGTTTTGAAAATTGAAAACCCGACAATTGGCATTTTGAATGTTGGCTCTGAAGAGTCGAAGGGCAATGATGCGGTGAAAAATGCGGCGACATTAATTAAAGAAAGTCCGCATCTTAAAGATTGTTTTCATGGTTATGTTGAAGGTGATGATGTCACCAAGGGAACCGTTGATGTTGTAGTAACCGACGGCTTTTCTGGCAACATTACTTTGAAAGCAATTGAAGGCGCGGTAAAATTGGTTTCGGGCATTATTAAAGAAGGATTTGTTGATTCTTTCTGGTCAAAGCTTGGCTATTTATTCGCCGGCCCAGCAATTGCAAGGGCTACCAAGGTTGTTGATCCGCGCATGCATAATGGTGCAATGTTAGTTGGGTTGAATGGAATTGTGGTGAAAAGCCATGGCAGCACTGATCGTGTGGGTTTCGCTAATGCGATAAAAGTTTCTATTTCTCTAGTCGAAAATAAAATTAATGAACGAATTATGGAGGAAGTGAAGCCAATGCGCGTCGCTGAAACCTCTAGTCTTGACAAGCAAAATAATGATGAATAATTATGTCAAAAATTCACAGCGCAATTGTTGCAACAGGTTCATATTTGCCAGCAAAAATTGTTACTAACGATGAGTTGGCGCGCACCGTTGATACCAGTGACGAATGGATTTTTGAGCGCACCGGAATTAAACAAAGACATATTGCAGCGGCAGGTGAATTAACCTCTGACTTGGCTTTTAGAGCGGCTTGCGCGGCTTTTGCAAATTTAGCAGAAATGCAAAATTCTTCACAAAAAAAACCTGCAGAGCTAGATGGCGCAAGCGCTAATCACAAAATTTCTGCAGAAGATATTCAACTTATCATTGTTGCGACAACCACCCCCGATCTTACTTTTCCCGCTACAGCGACAACAGTTCAAGCTAAGCTTGGGGCAAAAAATGCCTTTGCTTTTGACATTCAGGCAGTTTGTTCGGGCTTTGTTTACGCACTGAGCGTGGCCGATAATTTTATTAAATCTGGCCAAGTGAAAAATGCTTTGGTAATTGGTGCAGAAACCCTTTCGCGCATTGTTGATTGGCAAGATCGTAACACTTGCGTGCTTTTTGGCGATGGTGCTGGCGCGGTTATTTTGCAAGCGACAACAGAAAATTGCGGAATTATTTCTAGCAAACTTTATTCTGATGGCTCGTTGAATGATATTCTTAAAACTACTGGTGGGCCTTCTTCTAACCAGCTTGCGGGCGTTATTAATATGGCAGGAAAAGAAGTGTTTAAACATGCGGTGGATAAAATGGCCAAATCGGTGATTGACGCTTTGCAGGTGGCGGGCCTAGAAACTAAAGACATTGACTTGTTGGTGCCTCATCAAGCAAATGCGCGCATTCTTAATTCTGTAGCGTCGCGCTTGGGTTTGGCAGAAGAAAAAGTTATTATGACGGTGGCGAATCACGCCAATACTTCGGCGGCGTCAATTCCTTTGGCGTTAGATTATGCGCAGAAAAATGGCAAGGTAAAAAAGGGTGACTTGGTGGTGCTAGAGGCTCTAGGTGGCGGGCTGACTTGGGGTTCGGTGGTGTTGCGCTGGTAAATTGCTCTGATGTATCGATGATAAAAATTTTCTAATATTTTTTGACAAATATTATTCTTTATGCAGCAATGACTTTATGAATTTTTTAATTCAATTATACCAAATTAATCATTAAAAAAATGAGTAAAGAAAGTGCGCTTTATTTGTGTATGGGAAGCGATATTGAAAAAATATTGCAAGTTTGCAGTGGTCCTATCGAAAAAATTCCACCCGATCTTATTTACCAAGTGGCGACATATATGCCAATTGAAATTCCTAATATTGTCGACACTCTAAAAGACAGGGGGGTTTTGGAGGAAAAAATGAGGGAATTGATAAATTATCGCGACAGTGACCATCATAATTCTTTATATCTACTTTGCTTGCAGCCGGTGACAGTTACTGCTCCTACATTTGATGGTCAATTTATGGCTGCCGGTGTGGCGTATGACGATGATGAAGTTTTTGCGGATGGTGCAGAGCTTGTTGGTGGTGCTAAAGATATAGTTCTTGCTGAAGCACGAAGTTTACAAGATGAATTTGCTGCATATATTCAAAAACCAGCGGATCAAATGCTTGAGGCTGCCAATTGTTTGGTGGAAAATGGCATTGATGTAAATGGTGTTGATCAAAAAACTTCTATATTACACGGGGCGTTGTTTACTGATAAAAAAAATGGTACTGATTTTTGGACCAAATTTTTAGTTAAAAATGGTGCCACGGTTCAGAATCTTAGTTGGGATACTGGAGCAGATGAGGCGATACATAATTTTAGCAGAGTTAAGCGTGATGTGGAGCGAGAAGAGTCACGGAGACGGCCGCGCGATAGCGCTTCCGCAGCATCTGCAACGGAAGTTGATAGGAAGAGTGCTGCTAAATCTCAAGATGGTTTGTAGGGAAGGCTTTAAGAAATTTCTTCAAAAAAACCTGTATTGGCATTGTAAGCCATAATGCCGCCTGCTTCAATGTTAAAATACCAGCCAAGAATGTTTAGTTTTTTCTCTTTGATGCGCTCAAGAATGTAAGGATAGCCCGCTAAATTGCGCAGCGAAACAATGACCGATTCATGCTCGCAAGATGCTTGTTGTTCTTCCTCGCTTCTGTCGGACATTTGTGTTTTAACTGCTTCGCGCGCTTCAGCGGCAATGGAAAGCCATGTTTTCATTGATTCAGAAAGGCCGTTTTTTTCAGCCAAGAATTTATCGGACATCATCATTTTAATGCTGTCGCATTTGGCGTGACCAAGGACGATGATATTTTGTACTTCAAAATTTTTGACGGCGTGCTCAATTGCAGAAATAATGCCGTGTGTGCCGTGTGCGTCATATTTGGGGACAAGGCCGCCAACATTGCTGACAATGTATAATTCACCCGGATTGGTAGCAAAAATGTCGGCGGGCGCGATGCGAATATCGGCGCAAGAAATTATCATGGTTGAGGGTTTTTGGCCTTGCTCGATTAAATGCGAGATGATGTCTTTTTGTCGCTCAAAAGTTGTTGCTTTGAAGACGCGAAATCCGCTGATTAATTTTCCAATTTCTGGCATAAATTATTTTATAAAAAGATTAAAAGTTAATTGGGAGTTTTAATTTTTTTACAAAATTAAGCAAGTGAACTTTTTGGTAGATAGTTCTAAGCAAATCTGACATCATCAGTTTTGCCTTCAGATAGATGACTAACTTGCTTCTGATCCATATTTTTCTTTTGTAGACTGGTTGCAGGAGTTGTTTGTTTTGCAAATTCATTCGCAGCCTTTCTTACTTCGGCGGCAAATGATCCGTCAATTTCTTCAATAATTAATGCTTCTTTTGCGGAATCAAATTTTTTTTGCTTTACCTGATTTTTTGCAATTACACCTTCAATTGCGCTATCCATAATTTTATCAAGAAGGGTTATCCATGATGCAATTTGTTTGGCATCAACAGTTCCGTCATGTTCTCTAATTTCTATTGTTTTGTGCTTGTCAAGCGCTAATAGATTAACTTTAAAAGTTCTAGAGGCGTTGTAATTGCAAGAGGGGTTTGAGATGTTTGAAGCAAATATATTAATATCAAAGTTAACAATACTTTGCAATTCAGCAATATTTTTTGCTTTGCGAATTCTATCGATGGTTTTGTCTCTTATATCAATCTGCTGATCTTTCTGAGATTGTTTTGCGCCATATGGCCCACCCTTTTCTTCTGCCATTGTTGCATATTTAATAAGCGGATTTATGGCCGATTTTATATTGTCAATATCGTCCTTATGTTTAGTAAATTTTAATGATGACAAATCTTCGTCGGCATCGTTAATGTATTTGATTACGCTATCAAAAATAACATCTTTAGAATGTTGATTATACTGCCTTAATGAGCCATTGATTATTGTTCCTGCGCTAAGGTAGTAATGCAAAATAAAATCTTTTATTATTTCAAGTTGTAAATCTGTATTTGACAAATGAACGCCAGCAAATCTTTCTGGGCGATGAGTTGATTTTCCTTCTGGTATTAGTTGGTTGGTGATTCCTAAATGTACATGAAGGCCACAACTGTCGTTTGTTCTAGCGCCGCAAGCTTTAAGCAAGTTAACAATTTTTAATGCAGAAATTAATTCTTCGTGAGTTTTTAAAATGGGAGTGACAGCTTCTAGGCCATTGGTTAAGTCATCAGAAATTACACTGCTATCGGTGGTTGAAGTCCACGCTTTGTCGTGTAAAATTGTGCGTAATATTTTTTCTAATTCATTAGAAATTCCAAAATATTCCACTTCAAAACCGAAGGTGGTTGCAAGTTGTTGTGGCAGTGAAGAATATTGCGATGGATTTGGCGATGTTTCTAAAAATTTTTCTAGCTCTAATTTTAGCTGGTCATAATTTCTTTGTAGAGCGCTTTGATATATTAATGCTTGAATTTTTAGTGGGTGATTGGGGTTTGATGCAATCTCTGAAATGTGCGAGTTTAATGATTCTTCAGTCATTTCTAAAACCAATTTTAGACCACCAAGTTCTTTGCACAATTCATTATTGTTGCGATAAAAATATTTGGAATGTTGAGTAATTTTGTCCAGCTTGTCTATTGAAATTATATTGCTTCCTAGGCAGTTAATTAGGTCAAAATTATCGAGGGCATTTTTAGAATGAAGTTTTGCAATTTTTTCTAAATCTAAAGATTTCGATCGAATAAAATTTTCAATTTCTGCATGTTCATTAACAAATTTTAAAATTTGCGAATTGAACGATGCCGCTTGTTCTAATGTTAAAGAGCTATCTTTGATTAATCGCGCAATTGCTTTATCGGAAAAAATTTCTTCAATAAGGCCTTCTTTCATGCCTATGATGAATTTTAAATCAAGTTGCGGATAGTTGTGGAAAATTTTATCTAAAAATCCATTTTGACAGCAGAGCATTGCATTTTTTGTCTGAGGACTGGAGAAAAAATCTCCCAAAGCTATTCTTTGCGAAAGCAGCAGAAAGCCCGCATTGCCTTGCTTGCCATAGTCAGCACCAAAAATTTTTTCTAAAGCATATTTGTCAAAGCTTTGCGCTTGATCAAGATTTTGATGAGGATTTTCTTTTATAAGATTAGCAAGATTGCTAAGTAGAGTTTTCTCCTTATCAAACATTTCAACTTGATATTTGGCATAACTACCAGCATTAATGAACTTGAGAAAGAAGCGCATTAATTCATTTCTTGATTCGTCAAGAGTTATGTTTTTTAAAAACAATTTTATATTTGGAAGGCTATCGAAAGCGTTGATGGGTAATGGTTCTGTGGTTGATGCTTTTTTTATATTATGGTCCATGATTTATATTCTTTTCATTTTATCAAATGCTTTGGAAAGAAAAAAATTTGGTAAAGCAAAAAGCTAAACCAGCGATAATGTTGTAATAAGACAATCTTCAGTTTATTTAGTGAAATAGATGAACTATAGAAAGCGTAAAAAGATGCAATAAAATTTTGCAAAAAATACAAATGCGATGCATAGTAAAAATATTATACAAATAAATTTTCTAAAAAATTATATGAAAAAAATTATTTTTTCTGCGGCGTTTTTTCTTGTTATTTCTTGCGTGGAAGTGGTTGAAAATATTGGTTGTGGCGTGCCAACTTATGATGAGCGAGAAACTGCAAAATCTTTGTATAATCCACTTTTTTCAACAAAAGTTTCGTTAGATTACGACGAGGCGCGCAAAGTTTTTGGTTGTCAATATGAAAGGGGAGATTTGATTTACACCTACAGCCGCTTTTATGACAGTGGTTATCTTTTAATGCATGATGGTCAAATTACAACTTATCGTAAAGTAGAGTAATTTTTAGAAACCATTATTACTGCACTTCTTTTTTTGTAGTGAATTTCCAAGCGATTACAATGCCGATAACTGCGCCGCAGATTACATCAATTGCATGATGCTTACCATGGAAGACGCGCAAGAAGGCAATAGCAATGCTGTTGGCGTAAGCAGGAATTGCGTAGTAGAAACTATATCTTTTATGAATGAATGCAGCGGCGGTAAAGGCAAAAGAAGTGTGGCCTGATGGAAACGAAAAACCGCCGACACCGTTGGGGCGTTTAGCGTTGACAAAATATTTTATAGTGTAGACGATGGCCATTACTGCGGCCAAAGAGGTGGCGAGTGGCTTCAGGCTTGGCTTGAAGTCGTTACAAAAAAATGCAATAAAGCAAGCGTAAAGCGGTGTGATAAATTGCAGATAATCTTCAATTCTGCGAAAGTATGGGGCGCCGTGAGCGTTTTTATCTAAAAAATAACAGATGACAAAAATTGTGAAGGCGGCGGCAACGGCTTTTGCTTGTGGCAAGAAGAAATATTTATGGGTCATATTTTGGCGTTTTGTTGGTTGGTAAATTTTACATAGTTAAATATGTTGATCTTAAAATAACCTTAATTTTTGTATAGTTATTTATTAAAAATATCTAATTCTTTGTTGTAAACTTCGCCTTTCATGCCAAATGCGCCTAAGACGGAGTGAAAAATGTTGTCTTGCGAATGATGAAGTTGTTTTGCTAAATCTTGATTGGTTGAATTATGTTCTTTTTTGAATTTATCTGATGTCCAAACAATAAAAGGAATTTCTTTTTGCACACTGGGTGCAACAGAATAGGGCAGGCCGTGCAAGTAAAAATTATATTCGCCGAGAGATTCACCGTGATCGGAAATGTAAATCATTACAACGGAACTATTGAGTGATTTTAAAGTTGCGATTAGTTGATGGAGGAAATAATCGGTGTAGAGAATTGTGTTGTCGTAGGCGTTGATTAATTCATCGTGAGTGCATTTTTGTAGTTCGACAGATTTACAAACGGGTTGAAATTTTTCAAATTGCGGCGGGTATTTGGTGTGGTACAAAGGCCCGTGGCTGCCCGCTTGGTGCAGTACGACAAAAGTATTTTCGTGCAGATGTTTTTTTAAATTGGGCGCTAATTTATAAGATAAAACTTCATCATAATTAAGTTGATCACAGTTTTTATCATGGCATTTTTCGCGAATGTCGTTGGCTTCTTCATGTTGCGCGACTTGTATTTTAGGCTCTCCCCAATTGTTGCTGCGCCAAATTACATTGATATTTTGGCGTTGCAAATAAGTTGGCAGTGCTTCGTACAAAGTGCGTGAAGAAGCTTGCGAGCCTTGGTGCGACAGCATGCACTTGATGGATTCAGTGGTGAAAGTTGTACAAGATTTTGTATCTTGCAACGCGACGATATTGTCTTTGGCTAGAAGTGGATTGGTGTTGCGTTGATAGCCGTAAAGCGAAAAATTTGCCGCGCGAGCAGATTCTCCAATGACTAGAACGACAAGGGTTTTATTGTTGTTGGTGAAATGTGAGTTGGGAATTTTTAATTCAACGCGATTGCTAGAAGCCTTGGCGCTGTAGTGTCTAATTGAATTGATCGTGTAAGAAAATGGCATTGAAAGCCCGCCAATTCTCTTGGCGTTTTTATCAAACCAGAGCCAAGTTTTTGAATTGGCGTAGCAGAAAATTGCCGTAAATAAAAGTGCGCCGAATATGAAGGTGAGGCGCTTCTTCGCACTAACTTTTTCAATTGTAGTTTTGGCAATAATTATGCTGGGCAAAATTGCCATCAATAAAATGTAGAGGAGAATTTTTGGATTGTATAATTCGCTGGCCTCGCTGAATTTGGTGTTGAAGACATTGCTCATCATGTTTTTGTCGAGGATGACATTGTATTCGCTGATGAAATAAAAGGCGCAAGTATTGGTGAATAAAAATATGATGCTGAGTGGTTTTGCAATGATGGGCACGAAGGATAAAATGGTGATGAATAAAAAGACGGCGAGAAATTGCGCGATTGCTAATTCTGTCAATATTGTAATGCCGTTGAATGAATGGTAGTCAATGCTGGCAAGGGCTAACGACAATAAAGGTTTGTGGTATAAAATGAGAGTCGCTAATGAATAAATTATTGCGAAAGTGATGGCGTTACACTTTAATTTTAGTAATTTTGTCGTCATATTTTGATATGATAATTTTAAGATTTGCTGAAAAGATAGATTATCTTTAATTTTTATAAAATATAAATTTTGTATTATAAATTTTGCTACGCCTGCTTTGACCATTGGTCTATTGCTAATTTCTAATCAAGAATTTATTACACTGATGGTGTTTTCAGTTTTTTATTTGGGTGAGTCGTTAAATTGGAATCATGCTGTGGGGTTTGGATTTATTTTTCTTGGGGCGTTTTTTATTTTTTATAAGTGGCAGAATGTTTGCTGCAGATTATTTTAATTATGAATTTTTGTAAAGTTTTTGCCAATATTTTTCTGCGTAATTTTTTTCGCGCGGGGTTGGTTTTTATATTTTGTTTTACTAGTGTTGCTTGCAGTACGACGGCTGGAAGTATTGGTGCTGTAAGTAGCAATGTGGGTGGTGGTGCTGAAAATTTGGCAGAAAAAAAGTTGGAAGATTCTGTGATAGAAAATTCTTCCGAGAAAAATTCTGCCGAAGAAAAGCCGAAGATGAAAGTTGATGTTAAAAAATTGGCGAAGGAGGGGGCTTATATTGTTGGGTGGGATATTATTCTGGCTCTAGGTTGTAAGGCGGGTTTGCATTTTTCGGTTGGGGTGTGCTTGGCGGCGGATATTTTGGGTGATACGGCGATTATTTTGTATAGCAGTTTGGAGCCTGAGGAGGCGAATGCAAGTGAGGGTGATACTGTTGGTGATAAAGTTGTAAATGCGGATAAAGATAAATTTCTTAACAAAAAGCCGAAGAAAAAAATTGTTTTTAATCCGTTGGATTTTGTGTTTAGTATTGGGTTGATGACAGCGATTTTGTTGGTGATTTAGTAAGGCTTATTTATTTTCTTTCTCCTATTTTGCTTCAAGTTCGGAAGGTTTGTCGCTAGTATAAATTTGATGCAAGGTAGAGTAATTTTTAGAAACCATATTTTATCCGCAGCCAGCCTGAATTAGAGGTGTAAGCGGTGCGATGTTCAAAACCATAATTAACGCTGAAGGTAATGTCGTTAGTGGTGTAGAGGCCAAGCCCAGCGCCAAGTTTTAAACTTCCTTGCGCCACTTTTGCGCCATCAGAACTAAAGCTGGCAGTTTGTCCAATAAAGTTGCTGGTGGTTTTTTGTTGATCGCCGATAAAATCGTAACCGTAAGAAGCAGAAATTTGCGGGCGAATTCTGGTTTTTGCTTTGGTGGTAAATAAGTAGCTTAACTCGGTGCCAAATCTGCCTTCGAAAAAATTTCCACTGTTATTTTTTACATGAAGATTAAGCGTGCCGGCGCCAGTTTCATTATAGCTATTAGTGTTGTTGTGAGCGGCGGTTAACATTAAGCTGGGCGTAAAAGTAATTTCATTTTTAAACTTAAAGTTTTTGCCAAGTTCGGCGCGTATGTTGTAGCTTTGGCCTTGGTAATCAGCTTTGGCAGAGGCTGCAGCAATTGCAATTTGGCGAGTTGAGCTGTAATTATTTAGCGATAATCCAGCGGTGGTATTTAAAAAATAAGCAGCTGCGCTGTAACCGCTGTAAATATTTAATTGATAATTTTCGATGGCGGTGCTTTTGCCGTGATCGGTTGATTTGCTGTTGGTTTGAGTAATTCCGCCAGTTAATCCAATAATAAGTTTTGAGTTTGCTTTATAATCGGCGCCGATAGAAATGCCACTAGAATTAGCGCGGAAGCCATCGCTGTTGCTGGTTCTATTTTGGTTGATGTTGCTGCCGAATGTTTGAATCCACACCGCCTTATTTGAGGGTTGATTGTAGATAGCGCTTGGAATGGCAATGCTTGAAGGATATGACGGCTTAAAATTATTGTCGCGCAATGGTTGTAAAGTTTGAATCGCTAATGACTTGTTGAGAAAATCATTATTCGCGTTGAAAGTTTTGATGATTGGGCCACTAGGGTCAATTGGTGCAATATCGTTGCGTAATGATTCTAAGCGCGCAGAAATTATATTGGCGGTGACGGCAGAATTGTTGAAGGCAATGCGATTGTTAGAATTATCAACTTGTGGCGTGACAGATTTTACCGCCGCTTCTTTTTGGTCAATGCTGTAAGAATTGCTGTTAAGATAATTTTGCACTAGAGTTAATTCTCCAGTTGTGTCGGTGATATTATTGATGGCATCGTAAGCGTCTTGCGAATTAGAATTATCAAATTTTACTCTGTCTGAAACATAATCTCCGCTTAAAGTTAGTAATAATTGATTACCAGAAACTTCGGTTGAAAATGTTTGGCCGTGGTTAGTATTTTTTCCAGAATTATTGATGTCAATTTTTGTGGCATCAATTGTGGCAATTTCTGAACCGCTGCCTGCGTTAATTAAGGTAATTTTTGTTCCTGATGTGGCGCTTCCCGAAATTGTTAATTTTAAAGTTGTATTTGCAGAAAGAATTGCAGCGCCAGCAACTTCTAAAGAGCTTGCGGCAGGCGCGGTT
This sequence comes from Rickettsiales bacterium, assembly GCA_947455365.1. Taxonomy (GTDB): domain Bacteria; phylum Pseudomonadota; class Alphaproteobacteria; order Rickettsiales; family UBA1997; genus CAMCFD01. The sequence continues at coordinate 12,666 of CANGNU010000001.1, forward strand.
AAATTAATTGATAATGACAAAAAGCTGCCAGAATTTACATTGAATGAGTCGGCACTAATGTTGGTTGTTGCGTTGCTGAAAATTGCATTGCCGTTAATATTTACATTGCCTGCTGCAGAAATATCTCCAGTAAAAGTAACGACGGAATTTGCGGCGGTGGTAATATTATTGACGGCGGAATTTGTTCCAATGGCGCCAACTGCAACAGTGCCTGCAGCGTTGATTTCGCCGTTGCCAGCGTTGGTGCCGTTAATTTGATTGCTAATTGAAGATCCATCTTGCAACTCAAGAGTGGCATTATTTCCAAGAGTAATATTATTGGCGTAAATTTTATTGGCGCCAGTTGATAAAGTGTTATCATCATTAATTGCAACTCTAGAAACTTTATTGCTGTTGCTTCCAATGTTTTTTACCAGAGTGTTATTGGCAGCAAAAATTACTGCACCATAGCCATTTGAGCTTGCTGAAATTGCGGCGTTTAATATTCCGCCGTTAATTGATAAGATTGATCCACTGCCAAGAGAGACGCTGTTTGCTGTAATATTATGGGTGCCAACATTTAAATTTGCGCCGCTGTCAAGTGTGATTGTGGCAATTTTTCCATCAGAAGTGCCAAGGTTGCCAGCGGCGGTAACAATTGCGTCGGAGGCAATTTCGATGGTGCCGGTTCCTAGGGTTGAAGCGCCAAGAATATTTCCTGCAACCGCAGAGTTATTGTTTAGCAATAAATTGGCGCCATTGTTAATTGTAACATTGCTGTGAAGAGTTTTGCTTGCTGCTAAAATTAATTTTCCAGAAGTGCCAGAGCCAATGGTGGTATTGGTTGTATAGATTGCTTCATTTTGTGTGATGGTGGCGCCATCGGCAATATTTAATGCGGCAATTTCATTTTCAGAAGTGATGGCAAAATTTATGTTGTTATTGGCGGCAAAATTAATGCTGCCTAAGCCAGAATAGCGATTAAAGAAGTTGCCAATATTAATATTACCCGATCCAAAATTCAGCACAGCATTTACAGAATCTAATGGATCGAGATAAAAATTATTGGCGCGAAGGCTGTACGAATCTAAATTTAAAGTGCCTTGTACATTTATGTTGTAAATGCCGTTTTCGTCAGATTCGGCACCAAGATTGCCGCTTAATGTGTGACTTGCTCCACCAATGAATCCAATATAATCGTCACTTCCGCTGCCATGAACTGCGCCATAAAAAGATCCACTGCCAAATAGAATTGCAGCACCGTTAGCCAAATAAAGATTGGTTGCACTTATTGATGCGCCGTCAGTGTAGGCGTTTAAAAAGTAATTTTCTCCAATGTGAATTTCTGATAAAGAGTGGGTGCTGCCAATATTGCTGTTTAATCGCAATATTCCACTATCATCTAATCTTAGAATTCCAGAATTGTCGTTGGCGCCATCGAGTGCGTTGTTAATATATAAATATCCGCCATCAGATAAATTTAGCTCTGCCGATGATTCTAATATAATATTACTGTTTAGCGTAGTTCCGCTGCTAAGTGTCATGTTTAGTGTAGAAGCTGCTGCACCAGAAGTTCCAATGTTTAGGCGATCTGCGTAAATTGCGTTATTGTAAGTCAAGCTAACCCCGTTGCTAACCGTTACAACGCCAAGAGATGCTTCTTCGGTGCCAAGCGCAACGCTGCTATCAATTGTATTATTGGCGTTAAATGCAATGGCGCCATAGCCAGAAGTAGAGCCAGTGAAGCTTCCTAAAATTGAACCACTGCCAACTTCTAAAACTGAAGCGCTGCCTAAAGTTATGTTTGCTGCGTGCAAAGAATTGTTGTGTTCACTTAAATTGAGAGTTGCTTCAGATGCAATATTAACCGCGTTTAAATATTTTGTTGCGCCAATGTCGCCATTGGTTGTAGTGATTTTGTGGCTGGCAATTTCAAGCGTTCCGTAATTATTATTAGTGCCATCAATTGTTCCAGCAGTTGTGGTTGTGCCAATTTTTAAAACTGCATTTGTGTCAAGAGTGGTGGATGAGACATTGAGTGAATTATCATTGGCGCTAATGTCAAGATTGGAATTAGAAGCGATAGCAAGTGTTGCAATTTTTGTGCCATTGCCAAGATTGATATTTCCAGCAACTGTACCAGAAATATCAACTTCACCCTTGTTGCTGGCAGCTCCATTAATATTTGCGGTTACTGAAGAATTGTCATTTAATTGCAGATGCGAATTATTTCCTAAAGTTATTGCAGCCGCTAATGTACTGGTTCCGTTAAAGCCGCCAGAAATATTTCCACCGCTGGTTAAAATTGTGTTATTGCCAAGAGTGATTAAGTTTGCGGCAATTTCATAGCTGCTAGCATCGTAATTTGCGACGCCCATTGTTAAATTATCGAAGGTTAAGGTGCCTATTTCTGCATTATTGCTTTCGGCAGTTCCAATTGATCCGCGCAAAATATTATCTTGAGAAAAACGCACAATGCTGCCGCTGCCATTTCCTATAACATTGCCGTAAACGCCGCCACTACCAATTTGTAAAGTTGAGTTTGTGTTAAGAATAGTGCTGGATGCATGAATATCGTTATTGTTGGTTGCGGCGTCTAAAGTTGCGCCGCTGTAAAGATGAATTGTGGCAAGATTATTAACATCTTCGCCGCCAACATAATTTGTGCTGGTGAAAGAGGCGTCGTTGTTGATGATAAGAGTGCCGCCGTCAATTCCTAAAATTCCCGCATTAATTTGAGTATTGTCATTGAGGGTTAAAATTCCTGAATCTTGAATAGTAATGTGTGTGCCATCAATTAGCTTTCCAGCATTAACAATTAAGTTGCCATTCACGGTATTTTCTACCGCATAAATTGCTTCATCTTGCGTAATTGTGACGCTAGAATTTATAAAAACATTGGCAAGATAATTTTCAGAATTGCCAATTGCGCCGCTGTTATAATTTGTAGTGGTGGCGAAGGTGAGGGTGCCTGTATTGTTGGCAGATCCAATAATGTCTCCATAAAGCGCGCCATCGCCAATAATTAAATTTGCACCAGTGCCAAGAGTGATTGTAGTTGCTTTAATATCGTTGCCATTTTCAGCAAGATTAAGTGTTGATGAATTTGTTAGAATAATATTATTCAGATAATGCGTGGCGCCAAAATTACCCTGACTAACAACACTGCCGCTAATTTGTAAATTACCATTATTATTGTTGGTGCCATTAATTGCGCCGTTAACTGCCGAATTATTAGCAAGAGTTAAATAGCTTTCATCGCCAATTGTAACATTTCCTGCAACGCTTTTTGATGCCGCTAAATTTAATTGAGAATTGGTGCCGTTAATATAAATTTCGTTGGCTTTGATAGAGTCGTTAGAGTCAATAACAGCGCCCTCTGCCTGAATAATATAAATTGACGATAATCCGTTTGCACCACCAAATGTATTGCCAGAAGAAATTGTTGTTGAGTTTAAAAAGTTGACCGTTCCGCTATTGGCGCTTGAACCTCTTACTGCCGCAGAAATTATGCTGTCGGTACCAAAGGTTAATGTTGATGTGCTTCCCAAAGAAATTGCTGCAGCATTTAAAGTGTTGCTATTTGTGTCAGCATTGAGTGCGGCGCCATTATCAAGGATAATTTCTTGTAATTTATTGGTACTGCCAATGTTAAGTTGAGTGGTGAAAGTTCCACTGGTAATTTCAAGTTTGCCCATGCCGCTGCCGTCCATTGTAGCGGCGTTGCCGTCAATTGCGCCAAGAACAGTTGAGTTGCCCGATACAATATTTGAGCCAAGTTTTAAAATGGAATCGGTGCCAAGTTTTATTGCGGTTTCAACTTCGGCCGAGGCGCCAACATCATATCCTCCTGAAATTGACCCGTCAGTTGCAAGGGTTGTGTTGTCATCAAGAAAAATGTTGAGAGCATTAAGTTGATAAGGAACTTCTGTCAAAATAATTGCGTGAGTCCCAACCGCAACATTGGCGCCATTTGTAACTAAAATATTGTTTAAAGCTGCGCCATCACTAATTCCAACATTTCCTGCGGTGGTAAAATTCTTTTCAAAAATAACATTACCAGATCCGTTAATTGAACTGGCTTTGATTGTGCCATTTACCGTTCCAGATCCAATAATTAAGGTTGAATTGCTTTCTAAGTTAATTTCTCCGTCAGTGTTGTTAACGGCGATTGAATTGTTGGAAGTGTTTTCATTGTAAAGATCAAGAGTGGAATTCGATGCAATAAGAACAGAGCTAAGCGCAAAGCCACCGCCACCAATATCGCTTTGACTATAAACTGTGCCGTTTGCAATTTTTAGTAAGCCAGATGAGCCTTCTGCAGAAGTGCCACGAATTACCCCGCTTACTGATGAGTTATTGTTAAGTTCAAGCGTTGCGCCAGTAGCAAGCACAACATTGCCAATAATTGATTTATTTTCTGCTAGCGATAATTTAGAATTGCTTCCGTCAATTCTAACTAAAGCTGATTTTATTGAGTCATTAGAAGTGATTTCAATATTGCCAGCTGCAGCATTGTCAATATAAACCGCAGCAAGCCCAGCGTCGCCACCTAAAGTTGATCCAGAATTTAAATTGGTGCTTTTATTAAGATAAATAGAGCCGCTATTGGCATTTAAGCTTAAAATTGCAGCATTAACACTGCCGCTGCCAATTGTTAATGTTGCGTCAATTCCAAGATAAAGACTTGAAGCTGTAAGTCTGTTGCTGTTGGTTGCTAAATTAAGATTTATATTGTCGTCAACAATAATTGATGCAAGTTGAAAATTGCTGCCAATATTGCCATTGGTTGCGTAATCATGAGTAAATTCAATTGAGCCTTGACTATCATCCGCTCCATCAATTGTGCCAAAAACTGAAGAACCTCCATTCAAAATTAACAGTGAATTGGCGTTTAAAGTAATTGCGGTGGTGACGGCATTCATTGCATTAACATCGGCGCCACCAGAAATTTCACCAGTGGTAGCTAAAGTTGCATAGTTGCCCAACACAACAGTTGTTGCATAAATGTTATTGCCAATTGATGTAACGCTATTCGCATTATTAACCATAACATTGGCCAAAGCGTTATTATGGTTTCCGCCAATATTGCCAGTAAGAGTGTTAGTTGTGCCGTTAAATGCAATGCTGCCATTATTATTGCCAGTTGATAAAATGTTGCCATTAACACTTGCCGTGCCAATTGCTAAAGTTGCATTATTATCTAAAGAAATGTTTTGAGCGGTTAAAGAAATGTTATTGGTGTCAAGATTAAAACTTGCCCCATCACTTATACTGACCGTTGCAAGAGCGTGAGTTGCGCCAATATTTTCATAAGCAGTTAAATTGCCACTTAATATTTGTAAAATGCCTTTATTGTCAGTTGCGCCATTAATTGTGGCAATTGCCGTGGCGCCATCGCTTAATTTTAAAGTTGCGTTATTAGCTAACAATATTGAGGAGGCAATTTGATGGCTGCCAGTGACATCGTCGCCACCACTAATTGTGCCAGCTGTTTCAAGAGCACCACCACCTTGAACATTAATGCTGTTTGTGTGCAGTGCAAAGCTTCCAGCATCAACTGATTCAGAGTTATTTAT
>CANGNU010000002.1 GCA_947455365.1 Rickettsiales bacterium
AGAAAGCTTGCGCGCTTGATCATCAGCGGTTAGAGCGTCAATAAATTCGTCTAATTCACCAAGCATAATGTCGTCAATACGATAAGATGTCATGTTGATGCGATGATCAGTGACGCGGCTTTGCGGAAAGTTGTAAGTGCGAATGCGCTCAGAGCGATCACCACTGCCAACTTGCTCTTTTCGTGAAAAAGCGCGCTCTTTTTCTTGCTTTTCTCGTTCTGCCTCATAAAGCCGCGAACGCAATACCTTCAAGGCTTTCTCACGGTTTTTAATTTGCGATTTTTCATCTTGCATTGAAACTGTAACGCCAGTTGGAATGTGAACAATTCGCACTGCAGAGTCGGTAGTGTTAACCGATTGACCCCCCGGCCCAGAAGAGCGGAAGACATCAATACGCAAATCTTTTTCCTCAATTTTTACATCAATTTCTTCAGCTTCAGGCAAAACTGCAACCGTTGCCGCAGAAGTGTGGACGCGGCCTGAAGCCTCGGTTTCAGGAACGCGTTGCACGCGATGCACGCCCGATTCAAACTTTAAGCGCGCGAATGCTCCCTTGCCTGTAATCAAGGCTGACGCGTCTTTGTAGCCACCAAGACCAGTGGTGGAAAGTTCAAGAATTTCAAATTTCCAGCGTTTTTGTTCGGCGTATTTTTGATACATGTGAAAAAGTTTGTAGCCAAAAAGCGCAGCCTCTTCGCCACCAGTACCAGCGCGGATTTCAAGGATAGAGTTTTTTTCATCAGCAGCGTCTTTTGGCAATAAAGAAATTTTCATTTGTTGCTCAAGAGTGGGAAGTTTTTTTTCCAACTCCATTTTTTCTTCCTCCATCATATCTTTCATTTCCTTGTCGCTATTGGTCGCAAGGGCTTCAGCAATTTCGCTTAATTCTTTCTGAGTTTTTTTGTATTCGTGAATTAAAGCAACAATGGGAATAAGTTCAGAATGCTCGCGAGAAACCTTGGCGTAGTTAGAGCCAAGTGCGTTTGAGTCAAGTAGTTTTTTTTCAAGTTCGTTATATTTTTCGACAAGACCGTCAAGTTTTTGCGTGAAAGACATTTTGTATATTGATTATAAAAGAAGTTTTGCGATAGTTATAAATCTTGCCCAATCGCCGCTAAGTCAAGCGAGCAGAATAATAAATAAATCTCAAAAAACAACCAAAGAATGTCGCAAAAAAATTTCTATGTAACTTCGCCAATTTATTATGTGAATGATGTGCCGCACATTGGCCACGCTTATACCTCGGTCGCCTGCGATGTAATAGCAAGGTTTCGTCGCTTGCAAGGTTGCAATGTGCGTTTTTTAACGGGGACAGATGAACATGGTCAGAAGGTTGAGAAATCGGCCTTGGCGCGTGGTTTGCAGCCGCAAGAATTTTGCGATCAAGTTTCGCTAAAATTTCGTGAATTGGCGCAAATACTGGGTTTGTCGCATGATGATTTTATTCGCACGACAGAAATTCGTCATAAAAATTGCGCCCAAGAATTTTGGAAGCGCTTAGAGGCGCGCGGTTTCATCTATAAAGATGTTTATGAAGGTTGGTATGCCGTGCGCGATGAAGCTTTTTATGCCGAAGATGAATTGATTGATGGCAAGGCGCCTACAGGGGCCGAGGTTTCTTGGCATAAAGAAGAAAGCTATTTCTTCAAACTTTCAGCCTTTCAAGACAAGTTATTAATGTTGTACGAAGCGGCTCCCGACTTTGTCCAGCCTGCCTCGAAGATGAATGAAGTTTTGTCATTTGTGCGCGGGGGCTTGCGTGATTTATCAATTTCGCGCAATTCTTTTAAATGGGGCATCGCCTTGCCAAATGCAGATGGCTCTAAGGTTGCGACAGGTGCGCAAAATCCACACATTATGTATGTTTGGCTTGATGCACTTACTAATTATTTATCAGCCCTTGACTTTCCCAATGAAGATTCTGCACTTTATCAAAATTTTTGGTGTAACACTTTTGACTCACCTTTACATATTGTTGGCAAAGACATTCTGCGCTTTCACGCCGTCTATTGGCCAGCCTTTTTAATGGCGGCCGATTTACCTTTGCCGAACCAAATTTTTGCGCATGGCTGGTGGACAAATGACGGGCAGAAAATTTCAAAATCTGTCGGAAATGTAATTGATCCATTGAAAGAAATTGAATGGCTAGAGTCTTGTGGTTGTAACCGCCAAACCGCTATCGATTACTTCAAATATTTTTTAATGCGCGAAGTTCCTTTTGGTAATGACGGCGATTATTCGCGAGCACATTTGTTAGGCCGCATCAATGCTGAATTAGCAAATAATATTGGCAATTTAGTACAAAGATCTTTGTCAATGATTCACAAAAATAATAATGGCGAAATTGTTGATATTGCTGGCTTTGTCGAAGGTCAAGAATTGTTGAAAAACGGTTATGCATTGCAAGAAAAAGTTACACAAAAAATGGAGCAATTTTCTTATGATCAAGCAATTTTTGAAGTAATTCAATTTTCTTCAACATGCAATCAATTCATTAACGACAAGGCTCCGTGGCTTTTAAAAAAAGAAGGAAAGGTTGCAGAAATGAATTTAGTTTTATCGACAATTGCAGAAAGTTTGCGCTTGATTGCATTAAGTTTGCAACATTTTTTACCGCAATTATCCGCGCAAATTCTTGATATTTTGCAAGTTGATAAAAACGCGCGAAACCTTGATAATATTGGCTCTACACATTCTTTAAAAGAGGGTCATAAAATTTTAGAGCCACGAATTATTTTTCCGCGGTTAGAAGATAAATCTGTCATTTAATGAAAATAATTTCGTGGAACATAAACTCGCTGCGCCTGCGCCTGCCTTTACTTGCCGAGCTTGTCAAAAAAACTAATCCGCACATAATTTGCTTGCAAGAAACTAAAGTTGTTGATGCCGATTTTCCGCTGCAAGCCGTGCAGGCATTGGGTTTTGAGCATGTAGAATTTTCGGGAGAAAAATCTTATAACGGCGTAGCAATTCTTTCCAAGCTGCCGCTGCGTAAGCTTGGTGCCATCGACATTTGCAATTATGGCCATAAGCGACATCTTTCTGTTGCCATAAAAACCAAAGTTGGTGAAGTTGATCTGCACAATTTCTATGTGCCGGCAGGTGGCGATATTGCTGATGTTGCGCTTAATGATAAATTTGCTCACAAGCTAAAATTTGTCGATTGGATGACCGAGTTTTTTGCTGCACAAAAAAAATCTTCACCAGAAAATTCTGCGCCAAAAATTATCATTGTTGGCGATTTTAACATTGCTCCGCTGCCGCACGATGTCTGGTCGCACAAGCAATTGCTAAAAGTTGTTTCGCACACGCCAATTGAAGTTGAGAAGCTAACCAAAATGCAGGCAAGCCTTGATTTTATTGATACCCATCGTCATTTTGTTGATGAATCACAAAAACTTTATAGCTGGTGGAGCTATCGCGCGCCTAAGCCGCTTGAGTCTAACAAAGGCAGAAGACTTGATCACATTTGGGCGACGCCAAATTTAAAATTGCATATTAAAGCAATGGAAATTCATCAAGATTTTCGCGTTGCGACACAACCTTCCGATCATGTTCCAATTGCCACAGAATTTGACTTGCTGTAATTTTTTTGTAGCGATGAAAAAAAATGCAGAAATATTTTGTCTTTTAAAATAATTTTTTTATAAATTAGATATAATTTTTAATTTCTAATTTAACTTTCGCGAAGAAAATCTTGCGAATCCACAATCTATCTAATGTCAGACACTGTTAAAATTATTTTCATTACCAAAGGTGAAGCAAAAGAATTCGCCGTTCCAGTTGGCACAACGGTTCTTGAAGCTGCACATAATAACGACATCAATCTTGAAGGTGCCTGCGAAGGCTCTCTCGCTTGCTCTACTTGCCATGTAGTAGTTGATAAAAAATTCTATGACAAGCTTGCCGCCCCTACAGAAGATGAGGAAGACATGCTTGATTTAGCTTTCGGTTTAACTCCAACTTCTCGTTTAGGTTGTCAAATTATTATGACAAAAGAGCTCGACGGTCTTACTCTGGTGGTGCCAGACGAGACTCGCAATGTTTCATTATAAAATAAATTAATAATCCAAATTCACAAAATTATGAGCAGAAATATAGTAAAAGTAGCGGTGGTGTTACTAGTTGCAGTTCTAGTCCATAGCGTATTTTGGTTTTTCAAAACTGGTCAGTTAGAAAAACATGTAAATAATTTTGTTGCAGAAAACTCTGGCAATGTTTCAATTGCTGAAATTAAAGTTTCTGGTTATCCATTTTCACAAAAAGTTACAATCAGCGAATTGAAATTTTCAATTCCTAATCCAGCATTTAGCAAATATCAAGTTGTGGTAAAGCAACTTGAAGCCAAAGCGGGAATTTTCAATAATAATTTTACTGTAGAATTAGTTGATAAAGTTGCAGTTCAAGATGCCGACAATAACATGGGAAGTGTTGAATTTGCTCAGGCGCCACAAATTGCTTTTTCTTTAGCAAGGGGAATGATTGCCCATTTTTCTTACTCTGACAGCGGTTACAGAGTTTTTGATATTGATAAAAATGTTGTTTACGCTGCATCTTCTTCATCGGTTACCCTAGATTCTGCGGTTGATGCAAATGAGCAAATCACTTCTAAATTAAATGTTGCAGTAAAAGATATTGAAGGTTTTGGAATTCTTGATATTTACAAAAATTCTTCTGAGAAAAAAATTATCGATGGAATTAAAACTGGTGAAATTGTAATTGGCGGCGGCGCTGGTGCGGCTTTAATTGGCACCGATCCTTCTATTCAAGCAGCTTCAATTGCGCCAGCAATGGCGGCGGCTAATGCAGCGGCGGTTGTTCCTGCAGCTGGTTCACCTGCAGTTGCTGCAGTTAATCCAGCTACTCCTGCAGCAGATGCTGCTGCGGCGCCAGTTGTGGCAGATGCGGCTTCTAATCCAGCTACCGTTGCTTCAGCACCTGCTGATGCGGTGGCCGCGGCACTTGCGGCGGCGTCAGCTGACAATGTTGTTAAAAGCAATTTGATGATTGATTTTGAATATATTTTGACTCCTAATAAAAATGAACAACAAGCTACTGTGCCTCTTGACCCTACGCAAATGCAAGATGCGGTGGTGCAATATAGTCGTGCAATTAAAATTAATAACTTAGAATTTTCTAATCCACTTTACAAAATTACCATCAATGGCCAAGTTAATTCTTTTCAAGATGACAACACTCTTTCAGGTTTTGTAACGGTGCGCGTTGAAAATATTGCCGCTTTGGCAAACTATATTTCAACTGGCTTTACACAACTTGCTGAACAAAAACAAATTATGCCAGAAGTGCAATCATCTGATTTATCAGCGCAGTCACCATCGCAAGGCACTGCTTACCAAGATTTCTTGAAGAAAATTTCTGCAGGAATTATTTCAGTTTCAACAGAATTATCGGCAAAAAATCAATTGACCAAAGACAATGTTGCGGTGTTTGACATGCGTCGTGAAAAAAATCTTGAATTTGTAATCAATGAAACTCCGCTTCGTGAAGTTTTAGGAAAATTCTAATTTCCCCTAGAGGCGCGTGGAAATTGCAGCAGCGTTAAAATTAGCCACAGAAAAATTGCGGCAAAAAAATATTGAGAGCGCAGGCCTCGATGCTTTGGTGTTGATGATGCATGCTGCAAATTATTCGCGTGAGGAAATTGTTTTTAATCCACAGCGCGAATTGCCACAAAACTACGAGGAAAATTTTTGGCAAGCAATAGCGCGCAGAGAGGCGCGCGAGCCAGTGTCGCACATTATTGCGCAGCGAGAATTTTATGGTCGCAATTTTTTTGTTAGCTGCAGCGTACTCGATCCGCGGCCCGATTCTGAAACTTTGATTGAGTTTGTCTTAGAAAAATTTCCTGATAAAAATCAAAAATTACAAATTCTAGAAATTGGTGTGGGCAGTGGCTGCTTAATAATTTCTTTGTTGAGGAATTTTTTGCAAGCGTCGGCAATTGGCTTGGATATTAGCTTGGCAGCATTAGAGGTTGCGCAGAAAAATGCTCACACGCATAAGGTAGAAAATAATTTGCGCTTGCTAGAGTCGAATTTGTTTGAAGTATTTTCTGCTAAAAATTTGTCAGAATTTACAGAGAATAAATTTGCAGTAGCGGCTGAATTGGTGCCGGAATTTTCCAGTAATAAATTTGACTTAATAATTTCCAACCCGCCTTATATTAAGCGCGCTGATATTGAAAATTTAGCAGATGAAGTAAAGTGTCACGAGCCCAAGCTCGCACTAGATGGCGGCGTTGATGGTTTAGATTTCTACCGCAGAATTGCTGCGCAAAGTGCGGGTTTTTTAAAGCCAGCAGGCCTTGTGGTTGTTGAGATTGGGGCGGGGCAGAAAGAAGAAGTTGAAGAAATTTTTGCGGGTGAGGGTTTTGGGTTGCGTGGCGTGAAGCAAGATTTGGCGGGGGTTGAGAGGGTGTTGGGGTTTGTGGTGGTATAAATTTACATCTCTTGCGACCGTGGCTTTCCTTTATCTTCAACTACTTTTTTGGTAAACAAATCATCCGTAGTCTTTGCCTTCTTCCCACTTTTTTCTAAGAATGATTTTGTTTTGTTGAGTTCGTCAGTTTTTCCAAATTTTTCTAACCACGATTTCGGACTATCTTGCAGGTCTTCTCTAGTTTCCTCTAATGTTGGAGTTTTTGGTTGCGCCTCTGCCTTGCTTTGAGTAAGAGGTGGGGCGCTGTCTATTTCAGGAGTGGCTTGTTGATTATCTGCATCAGTTATGGTGATTGTTGGAATAGAATTCGGCGCTTGAGCAGCTTTAACTTCGACTTTAGGAGGAATGGTCACAGCTTCTGGCGCAGTAACTTCCGGTTTATTTTCTGTAACAACTACCACTTCTTCCTTCGCTGTTTCTTGCGCTGGTTGCTGTTGCACTTGTTGAATAGTTGCGAGAGCTTCTGCTAAGCCTTGCTGTACAGCGACAAGTTCTTCATTGACGCTTTCTATTGCTTGTGTCGTAGCTTCTGCAATGATTGTTGGCGGTTCTTGTTCCAGCTTGGGAGTATTTGCCTCTGGTTGTTTTGGTTCAGGTTTTTTGTCATCCACTGTCGAATCTGGCGCTTGAACCACTGGTTTTTTCTTATCATTATTTTCAACCACCAGCTCATCTTTTTCTTTCCCATCATTCTGCTTCGCCGCTTCCTCCGCCGCCAACAAAGCTGCTGCCTTCTTATCATTGTCAGTTATTTCATTGCCATCAGTATCTCGCGATTTAATCTCTGCCAAAATATCTTCCACCGTCTGTTTATTCTCAGCTTCTGTACCATCTAAAGCTTCGGCTTCTTTTGACACTTCTTCTTTTTTGCCGCGATTCTTCAAATAATAAACCAACCCAATTGCCAACCCAGCAAAAACTGGCGAAAGCGCTACCGACATTCCCGCTACAAGCGCAACGGTTCCTACGGCTGCAAATGCTTTGGTGACGGCTTCATATTTTTTCTTAGCAGCGTCTATTTCTGCTTGCGTTCTTTTTGGGGCTGCGGGCTCATCTTTTTTGGCGTCAGGGTCTGCAACTGCTGGCGCTTCTTCTGGTTTTTTTGCTTCTTCTGCCGCGGCATCTTTTTTAACTTCGACGCCAAGTCTATTGGCTTCATCCATAATTTCTTTAGCTACATTTTCTGATAATTCGCTAAATTTTGTGCTGCTTTTTTCAGCGGCGGCTTTGAGTCCAGGTGCGGTACTTTTGCTTAGTCTTTCTAAAGCATCCTCAGTTCTATTTACTTCTTCGACTAATGATATTTTTAGTGCATCATGTTTTAAAAAAGAAAATTCATCTGCAGCTTCTTTTAAAGCGGCGGATTTTTCTGCGGAAGAAATTTTTGCTGCAAAAATATTTTGTACAAGATTAAGAAAGGCTGAAAGAGCGATATCGGATTTTGCAGTCTTTGCAGCTATGTCACTAATGCTGCTTGAGAGAGTTTGTAATGCCCCACCTAAGGCGTCGTCAGCAAAAGATGGTAAGGCGGTGTCTATGGTTAAAAGCGGCCCCTTTATAGCATCTCTTTGAGTTTCATCGCGCTTTATTCCAACTCCTAGTTCCTCTGCGCCAACCCTTAATACTTCATTACTTGCCGCACGCATCTGCGCTTTTTGCTTGGCTTCGGTTGGTTGCTGTGTATTTTTTTGATCATCAGCTACTCCTCCTCCGCTTGTTGCAGAGATTAGCTGGTTTGGTTTTTCGTAGATTGGTTCTTCACTATCTGTATAAGATTGAGTATTTACATTAGTTGCATAGTCATCTGAATTCCAATTGTTTTTAACCCCCTCTCTTTTAGCATCTCCTACAGCCCTAGTATCATATTCATATTCATGATCATCTTTATTATCATCGGTTTCAGATTCTAAGCTATGGTTAATAGAATCTGAAGCTGTCGTTTTGCCAGATGCAAATGAAAATTGGCGCTGATCTTTTGCGAATTCTTCCTGTTTTTTTAATATTTGTGATTCTTCCATTTTTCTATCCACAAGTTTTTGTCTAGCAGCTTCTATAGCAGCTGCTGATGGATTCAATACAGGTATTACAGATTCTAATTTATCATAAATACCATCATCCGAAGAGCTCTCACCATTCAATCCGGCTGCAAAAGTTGTGTTACCGTAAACCGCTTCCCCACCTTTTTGGGGAGATGCAATATCGTAAAGTTGGTTATTGTCCGGTGACGACGCTAGTTCGTAGGGGCTAGGTTCTTTTGTTTTGCTCATAATTGTCCTATTGAAATTAATTCAGAACTTTAAAATTTGGTGGGTGATAGTGGACTCGAACCACCGACCTCTACGATGTCAACGTAGCGCTCTAACCAACTGAGCTAACCACCCAAATATTATTGATGCTGCTGCATCATTTCTTGCAATTTTTTTGGATCAATTTTACCAAACTTGCCCATCATCATCTTCATTTGTTTATATTTTTTCAAGAGGCGATTCACTTCTTGAATAGTGCTGCCTGCACCTGTAGCGATTCTTCTTTTGCGCGACGAGCTTAAAATTAAGCAGTCGGGGTTGCGGCGTTCTTTTTTAGTCATTGATAAAATGATGGCTTCTTGGCGTTTTATTTCGCTTTCAAAATCACCCATTTTATCCATCTGCTCCCTTATTTTGCCTGCTCCGGGAAGAAATTTTATAATTGAGGCAATGCCGCCCATTTTTTTGGTATTGCGAATTTGTGAGAGTAAATCTTCAAAATCAAATTGGCCTTTTTGCATTTTTTTGGCAGCTTTTTCCATTTCATTTTGGTCGAAAACTTCTTGCGCTTTTTCTACCAAAGAAACCACATCACCCATGCCAACAATGCGCGAGGCGATGCGCGCAGGGTCAAATTCTTCAAGCTCTTCAAGTTTTTCACCAACGCCAATAAATTTAATGGGGCAACCTGTGCTAGCTTTCATGGTAAGTGCCACGCCGCCACGCCCGTCGCCGTCTAAGCGGGTTAAGATGATGCCGGTAAGCTGTAATTTTTCGTGGAAAATTTTAGCAATATTTAAAGCATCTTGGCCAATTAGTGAATCGACCACCAGCAAGATTTCATGCGGCTTGGCAAGGTTTTTTATTGCCACCAATTCTGCCATTAATTCTTCATTAATTGCAGTGCGGCCTGCGGTGTCAAGAATTAGTGCATCGCTGCCCAAGCGTTCAGCCTCTAAGAGTGCGCGCTTGGTAATTTGTAGGGGATTTTCGTTGGCAATAATTGGTAAAGAGTCGGCTGCAACTTTTTGTGCAAGAATTTCTAACTGCTGTTGCGCTGCTGGTCTGTAAGTGTCGAGTGATGCCAGTAAAGTTTTTTTGCCGAGTTTATTTTTGAAGCGAAGTGCAAGCTTGCCTGCTGAAGTAGTTTTACCTGCACCTTGCAGCCCTACAAGCATAACGATTGCTGGCGGTTTGGTGTTGAAATTTATTTCAGATTTTTCGCTGCCTAAAAGCTTTACTAACTCATCATGGACAATTTTTACAATCATCTGACCGGCAGAGACGCTTTTAACCACCTGCTGTCCCAGCGCTTCTTGCTTTACTTTCTCGATAAAATCTTTGGCAATTGCAAGAGAAACATCGGCCTCAAGCAAGGCCACACGAATTTCACGCATGACCAAGTTGAGATCATCTTCGCCGATAAATTTTTTACCCGCGAGCGTGTCAAAAATTTTGCCGATATTTTTGGTAATGTTGTCGAGCATTACTCAACAATTTCATAACCTGCGAAGAAAAAGGCAATTTCATTTTTTGCATTTTCCAAGCTGTCAGAACCGTGAACTGAATTGGCTTCAATTGAAAGCGCGTGGTCTTTGCGAATAGTACCTGCAGCCGCGTCTTTAGGGTTTGTAGCGCCCATGATTTCACGATTTTTTAACACTGCATTTTCACCTTTCAAAACTTGTACAACTACAGGCCCAGAAACCATAAATTTTACAAGGTCGTTGAAGAAAGGGCGTGCTTTGTGCACAGCGTAGAAGGCTTCTGCCAATTCTTGGCTAAGACGCATTCTTTTTTGTGCAACAATTTTCAATCCAGCTTTTTCAAAATAGCTGTTGATGGCGCCAGTAAGGTTGCGCTCTGTAGCATCGGGCTTGATAATTGAAAGTGTAAATTCAGTTGTCATAAATTTAAAATTTAGTGTTAATAAAATGGCCCCGCATGCTAGAGTTGCGGGGCTTTTTGTCAAGTAATACTTGCCTTCTGTTGCAAGAATAATTAGATTCAAATTGTCATTCTCGCGAAAGCGGGAATCTTTTGTGATGACTAAAAAGATTCCCGCTTTCGCGAGAATGACAATTTGAATCTAATTATAAAAAAATGACTAAATCACAACTAAATTTTGAGCAACTTTTTGCCATTGTAAAAGCTAAAATAGCCAGCAAAGAGAATGGCTCGTACACTTATGAAATTGCCGCCAAAGGTGTTGAAAAAATGACACGCAAAATTGGCGAAGAGGCTTTAGAAGTTGTAATTGCAGCTTTTTTGCGCGAGAAATTAGGCGATAAAAAATCGCATGACGAATTGGTTGGTGAATTGTGCGATTTATTCTTCCACAGCTTCATTTTAATGGCCGCAGAAGGGGTTGAGCTAGAAGAAATTCTACAAGAATTTGCTAGAAGAAATTCTCTTAAAAAATAACCAGTTTAACGCACTTGCGCTACAGAATCTCTTTCATTAGCTTGAGTTGCTATGGGAGATTTTGGAGATGTTGACGGTTTGTCATTATTTTCATGTCTTTTTGTAACCTCTTTAGCTAAATTCTCAGCGCGACTTACTCCCTTACTTAAATTTGCTAAAGTTGCCGCCACTTCCTTTTGATAATCTACAGCAGACTGCATATCGACAGCTGTTTCTTTTCCTATTACTGGAGCTGTTTTTGGTGGTTGCGGCGTATGATTTGTAACGGACGCAGTACTTTCTGCTTTAGAAATAGGATATGTTGTAATTATAGCTGCCAAATCTCTTTTATCCTGATCATTTAATTTAGGAAAAATTGCAGGGGAGGCGCTAATCTTTTTAGCTTGTTTAGCAATGGCGCTAGTAGAAATTACCACTGTTTGTTCTGGTTTTTGTTCTGGAGATTCTGCTGCTGGCATAGAAAAGTTTGTTTCAGTAATTGCGCTGATAATTTGCTCAATTTTTTTAGCATTTTTGGGGTCTTGTAATTTTTTTTCATCGATAAAAAAATCTTGGCTAGTTCCAATACTGTTTCCTGCGGCATCTAATATATCAACAGGCTGCAGGGTATTTTGAAATAGATTTATATAATCTCCATCATTTATAAAAAGCATTTCGAACATTTTGCGCGTAGCAAGTCCCTCAGGGCTTTTCGGAAAAGAAATTTGAAGAAATTTTGCTGCTTTTTGTTCTGGAGTTCTTGAATCAATTCTTGCTAATGATGTGTAAGTGGCGTTTCTTGCAAGGGTAATTGTTGTTGAATTTGGCATATAGCTATAAATGAATTGTAAAAAATAATCTGACATTATTAAAAGCTATCATAAGCTATTTTACAAGAAAAGTTTATAAAAAACCTTTCTTAATCTTGTAAAGATGTTTAAAATGTTCTCGCCGTAGGGAGATCAATTTAAAATTTGTGATATAAAATGAGTGAGCAAAAATTAATAACATTGTCGCAGTTAGCGCTAGAGCGGGTTAAAGAGCTTCGGCAAAAACCAGAAAATCATCACAAATTTTTGCGCGTTGGCGTTTCTGGCGGTGGCTGCAGTGGTTTTCAATATCTATTTAATTTAGATGACAAATCAAATGATGATGATATAAAAGTTTGCGTCGAAGGCGCCGAAATTCTTGCTGCAACCGATGAAACCTCGCTGCCATTTTTAGAAGGTTGCGTAGTTGATTTTGTCCGCGATTTAGGCGCGTCTTACTTTAAAGTTAATAACCCAAATGCTAAGGCCAGTTGTGGTTGTGGCTCGTCTTTTAGCGTGTAAAATTTTTGTTTAGGCGAATTAAATTTTAGAAAAAAACTCATGATGTCTTTTCAGCAAATAATTTTAAAATTACAACAATTTTGGGCCGAGCAGGGCTGTGCAATCTTACAGCCTATTGATGTTGAGGTTGGTGCTGGCACGCTGCACCCAGCTACAGTTTTGCGTGCTTTAGGCCCCAAACCGTGGAAAGTTGCCTATGCACAACCATGCCGCCGCCCTACAGACTCGCGCTATGCGCAAAATCCTAATCGCCTTGGTCACTATTACCAATTTCAAGTTTTTTTAAAACCAGCGCCACAAAATATTCGTGAATTATATCTGCAAAGCCTTGATCTGATTGGCCTCGACATTAAAAACAATGATGTGCGCTTTGTTGAAGATGATTGGGAGAACCCTACAGTTGGCGCGGCTGGCCTTGGTTTTGAAGTGTGGTTTAACGGCATGGAAGTTACGCAATTTACTTACATGCAACAAGTTGGCGGCATAGAGTGCAAGCTGGTTGCGGGCGAAATTACTTATGGCTTAGAGCGTCTGGCCATGCATATTCAAGGTGTTGATTCTATTTTTGACATTAACTGGAACGGGCTTGAGGGCGCAGAAAAAATTTCGTATGGTGATGTATTCCTTGAAAGTGAAAAACAGAATTCAGCCTTTATTCTAGAGCATTCTGACACCGAAGTTTTGCTACGAAATTTTGCCGAATGCGAAAAAATGTCACAAAAATTATTGGCAGAAAAACTAGTTGCACCCGCTTATGAACAGGCTTTGCGCACTAGTCATTTGCTAAATTTGCTTGATGCTCGTGGGGCAATTTCTGCCACTGAGCGTGCCAATTATATTGCGCGGGTGCGTAATTTAGTTAAGGCTGTATGCGCTTTAGCGAGCGAGTAAAATTTATATCCAATTTTAAACTTACTTTCTATGATTGAATCTCTAGCAATTTTTGCAAATTCCCTTCCAATTCTTGGCGCTGTAGTGTTTACGCTATCAATAATTTTTGCCTATAACGGCCTTTCGCTTTATTTTTATCTGTCAATTTTTACACTTTATTTGTTAAAATTTGATCTAAGCGCAGCATTTTGGATTTCTTATGCAACCTTGGCATTGCTGCTTTCATTGCCATTGATTAGAAAAATAATCATCACTAAACCCTTGGTTTTTTTGATGAAAAAATTAGGCCTGTTGCCAAAAATTTCTGAAACTGAAAAAATTGCTTTAACATCAGGAACCGTGTGGGTTGATGGTCAGTTATTTTCGGGAAAACCAAGCTTCAAAAAAATCTTTGCTGAAAAATATCCGCATTTATCGCAAGAAGAGCAAAATTTTTTAGATAATGAAGTTGAAGAAGTTTGTAAAATGTGTGTCGACTACGATGTGCAAAGGCTGCGCGACTTGCCAGAAAATGTTTGGCAATATTTAAAGCAGAAGAAATTCTTTGGCATGATTATTCCAAAAAGCTATGGTGGGCTTGGTTTCTCGGCCTATGCTCATAGTGCGGTTATTCAAAAATTATCATCGCGCTCAGTGCCTTTGGCCATTACAGCCATGGTGCCAAACTCGCTTGGGCCCGCAGAATTATTATTGCATTACGGCACCAAAGAACAGCAAGATTACTACTTGCCACGCTTAGCTGACGGCCGTGAATTACCATGCTTCGCTCTTACAGAGCCAACAGCTGGCAGTGATGCAACTTCAATTATTTCTGATGGTGCTTTGTACAGAAATGAAGCTGGTGAAATAAAAATTCGTATGAATTGGAACAAGCGCTACATCACGCTGGGCGCTGCCGCAACGGTGATTGGTGTGGCTTTTCAATTGCGCGACCCAGAGAAAATTTTGTTTGATAAAGAAGATGTTGGTATCACTTGCGCCCTAGTGCCACATGACACCGCAGGTGTTCGTCAAGGCAGAAGACATGACCCTTTAGCAACGCCTTTTGTTAATTCTCCACTTAATGGTGAAAATGTTATTATAGGCCTTGACGCCATAATTGGCGGGCAAAACGGCCTTGGTAAAGGCTGGAAAATGTTGATGGAATGTTTAGCGGCAGGCCGCGGAATTTCTCTTCCTTCAACTAGTTCTGGTGGTTCAAAATTTGTCGCGCGCGCAGTCAGTGCCTATGTTGCCATTCGTCAACAATTTGGCACTGCGGTTGGAAAATTTGAAGGAGTTGAAGAAGTTTTGGCAAGAATTGTTGGTCGCACTTATGCGGTTGAAGCCTTGCGCAGCTTTACTGCAGGGGCAATTGATTCTGGTTCAAAACCAGCAGTAATTACTGCAATTGCAAAATATCATGCAACCGAAATGTTCCGTCAAAATATAAATGACGGCATGGATATTATGGGCGGACGCGCCATTATTCGCGGTCCGCGCAATTTGTTGGCTAATGCATATTTCTCAACGCCAATTTCAATTACGGTGGAAGGCGCCAACATTATGACGCGTTCACTCATTCATTTTGGTCAAGGTGCAATCATGTGTCACCCTTACGCCTACAAGGAAATGGAAGCTTTAGAAAAAAATAACATTGGTGATTTTGACCGTGCATTTTTCTCGCATATCAAACATTTTATTCGCAATTTCACGCGTTCAATAATTTTATCACTAACGCGTGGATACGCTGATAACAAGGCTTGCCAGCATCAAAATAAAATTGTCAAAAAATATCAGCGCAAAATTTCTTGGGCTTCGGCTTCGTTTGCATTCCTAGCCGATTTAGCAATGGCACGATTTGGCGGCGATTTAAAACGCAAAGAAAAACTCAATGGCCGTTTTGGCGATGTGCTTTCCGCTCTTTATTTATCAGTCTGTGTACTGAAAAAATTTCAAGAAGACGGCTATAAAAAAGAAGATGAAGTGGTGGTTGATTACGCAATCAAAGAGCAATTGGGCAAGGCGCAGCAAGCTTTTGATGGCATCTATCAAAATTTATTCGAAGGTTTTGGAAAATTTATTTTATTGCCTTTTACCTTCTGGTCACGCTTCAATGCCTTCACTTGCCCAGCCACTGATGCTCTAGGGCACAAGCTGGTTAAAAACTTTATCAAAAATGGTGATTTTCGCAATTCTCTCACTGATGGAATTTATATTTCGTCAGATAAAAATGACAATTTAGGTAGATTAGAAAATGCCTTGAAGCTTTACGAGAGTAACGCTTCCGCTATTGAAAAAATTAAAACCGCCATTAAAAATAAAACTCTTCCAAAGAAAAGGGTTGAGGATTTATTGAATTTGGCGCATAAGGAGTTGATTATTTCATCACCTGAATTGCAATCTTTGCAAGAGGCTTTTGCAGCAGTGCTAGATGCAATGCAAGTTGATGAATATTCGCTTGAGGAATATAAAAAAATTTAATTCCATGAATTGATTTTTTAAACCCAAATAGTTTTAAAAATAAATTAATCACACCAAAAAAATGAGTCGTAATATTATTGCTGAAATAGCGCCTGCTATTCGGGCGCTTTCTACTAGTGTGAAACCAACTATTGCCAAACAATTTGCCATTAGGTCAAAAGTTGCAATTTATGGCGCTGGAGCAGTTGGGTCAGAGATTGCAGCGTTTTTAGTTAGAACAAGTAAGAATCCTTTGGATATTGTTTTTTGTAATCGTTCAGTTGGGGTCGCTGAGGGAGTTGCCGCCGATATTATGGACGGAACTGGTAATACCGAGCATCTTTTTAGGTCAACTAGAATTGGTAAAAATGCGCAAGAAAAGCATACAATAAACTCATCGTCAGATGAAAAAATTATTTCAGGCGCAGAATTGGTTATTCTTGCTTTTGGCATGAGCGCTGCAAAATATGGCTTTACAGATAGAAAATCAGGATTGCCCTTGGTAGATAATTTAATTAAAAGTGCCGGAAAGGCAATTGCGACACATGCCAAAGATGCCTTTGTTTTAGTTATAACTAATCCCGTAGATATTTCTACTGAATTGGCAAGAAGAGCAACTGGTTTTCCATCAAACAGAGTTATTGGTTCTGGTACAGAAATTGATTCCAGAAGGTTCTGTAGATTGCTTCGCGAAAGATTAGGTAAAATTGGAATCAATCCCAATTCAATTAGCGCAAAAGTTGTTGGTGCTCACTCAGGAGATGACATGATTATGTTGGAAAATAGCCTTAAAATTAACAGCATGAGTATTAAAAAGTTTTTAGAGGCTTATGAAGAAAAAGTTGAGGTGAAAGATGCCATTGTTTTAGCCATACAAGATGCCAAAGAGGCCATGAAAAATGAAGGCTTTAAAATAGCGGGTTTAAAAAAAATAGGGCCATCTTATGGACCGGCTATTTGTGTGGGTGCAATGGCTTTGGCATTGCTGGGGGGTAATAAAATATATTATACTGGATCATATTCAATTCAAGATAATGAGAATTGGCTAGGCTTTAAAAATGCAGTATTAAGCATACCTCTTGTTATGGAGAAAGGCAAAGTTTCTATCGATCATAATTTTAAATATAATCCTACGCGTGAAGAAATGGCGCGATTGGAAGGGGTTGCTTTTAATCATCAGGCAGCTCTTGAAGAGCTTGAGAAAATGCCAAAGACAATGACAGAGCAAGTTGCTGGCATGGTTAGTCAGTTAGATCAAACAAATAGCATTTATCAAGCAAGGGCCTCAAGACTAGAGCGTGAAATGCAAGAGATTGCGCTTAGAAAAAATGAAATGTTTAAATATTTTATTAATATTATTGAGAACAGTCCCAGCGAGGCTTTTGAGATCAATCAAAGAAACGACTCTGCTTCTACAATGCGAATTAAAGTTTTGGATAAAATTCCTGATATTTTTCAAAAAGATTGCGTTGAGGCAATGGTAAAAAATCTTGAAAAAGTTATTTCAAACGATGAAATTAAAGTTTCGGAAGATAATAAATCAATAGTAATTCCAAACACTAAAAAGATTAAGGAACATATACAGAAAATTGGCTTAATTAAAAATGAGCCAGATAATTTTTACCACCATCAGCATGTCTAAGTTAAGTAAGGGTTTCAATATTTCCATCTCCAATAAATTTATTGCCTATGCAATTTTAGCGCTTTTTGCTTTTTTTCTATTTTCTCTATATATTTTTGAGAAGCAGCGCGCCTCTAAGAATGACGCCGTTATATTACAATTGTCATCGCAAATGTTATTGGCAGATAAAACATTTGTTGATGTTATAAAATATAGCGAATTGTTGGTCAAAAATATTGTTGATAATATTGGAGAAAATCCTACCAATAAAAAACATATCGCTAATGTTTTACACTCTTTTAGCAAAACATATTCTGAAAAGGTTGACAATATTTTGTCAGTCACAATGTTTTCTTGGGTTGATAAAGATAAGCGGTTAAAAATTAACAGCGAGTTTGGTCTGTTGAAAAAATTTAAAGATGTTTCACAAAGAGATTATCTAGAAAAAACAATTGCGCATCCGGGGCGGTTGTTTTTAGGATCGCCAGTAACGGGTTTGGTA
>CANGNU010000003.1 GCA_947455365.1 Rickettsiales bacterium
AACAACTCCTGAGAAAGATTCGAATGGTCCTTCGATTACATTCAAAGTTTCGCCAGCAACGAAAATAACATTTTTATTGCTAACGGTTTGTTCATTTGAAGTGTTGAGAATATCTTGCATTTTTGCATCAGCAACTGGCTCTGGCGTGTTTTTTCCACCCAAGAAACCAATTACTTTTGGAATTGAATTTAATGCGTTATAAGCTTCAGAGTTAATGTTGGCGTTGATAAAAACATAACCTGGAAAAAGTTTTTGTGTTTCTTGAACTTTTTGGCCTTTTTTTACTTTGAAAATTTGCTTTGACGGCACAAGGACATCAACCACATTGGCGCCAAGTTTATTATGTAAAATCATGGTTTTAATATCGGCGGCAATTTTATTTTCTTGACCGGCCATCACATTAAGGATGTACCATTTTGTTTGGGTATTTGTATTTTCCATTTTTATAAAAATTTATTTATAGCGAATTTTAATAAGAGACTCTGCAAACAGAGCCGCGAATGTTTCGCATAAAATTTAGTGCATCAAATTTATAGACCGAAGATTAATCCGATAATTTTTGAAATGACGAAATCTGCTAGCAAAACTACTAGCGAAAAAACTACTATGGTCGCAATGATTGTAAGCGTTGTGACATATACTTCTTTTTTTGAAGGAGTGTGCAGCTTTTTTAATTCGTCAGCAGTGTCTTTAAAATAGTTTAATAGCATTTTAATCATCAAATTAGTGTCGCCCTTTCAGAAATTACTTGTTCTTCGCGAGGCGCAGTATGTACGGTGTAAAAAAATTAACTCTATTCTTCATTAACTTGTTAATGAAGAATATGGCAGGAGCGAGAGGAGTCGAACCCCCAACCAACGGTTTTGGAGACCGCTACTCTACCAGTTGAGCTACGCTCCTAGAGCCAAAGTTTTAACGCTTTGGATTATTCGAATTTTGGCTTATAACAAACTGGCGCCGCAGAGCCATTTTCTTTTACATTGGCGCGACAAAAAACCAAGCCTTTGTCAGCGCTTGAATCGCGGTCAATTAATGAGTAAGATGGCTTTCCACCTGGGCCATATCCGTCAATCCACGCGTCTTTTTGCTCGGTAATAAATTTGCCATGAGTTTGAAAGTCAGAGCAACTTGCTAACGCTAAAACAGAAGATAAAAATAATATTTTTTTCATATTTTGCGATTTTATAAGTTAGATAGAGTGGATTTTACAACCCACTCTAAAGAAAAATTATTACTTAATAATCTTAGCCACAACACCCGCACCCACAGTTCTTCCACCTTCGCGAATCGCGAAGCGAAGGCCTTCTTCCATGGCGATTGGAGAGATAAGTTCAACTTTAAGTTTAGTATTATCACCAGGCATCACCATTTCTGCGCCTTCAGGAAGAGTAACTGAACCAGTTACATCGGTTGTTCTGAAGTAAAATTGAGGGCGATAGTTTTTGAAGAATGGAGTATGACGGCCACCTTCTTCTTTGGTAAGAATATAAACTTCGGCTTCGAAAACTGTGTGAGGATTGATTGAACCTGGTTTGCAAAGAACTTGTCCGCGTTCAACATCTTCTTTTTTGGTACCACGAAGAAGAACACCAGCGTTATCACCAGCGCGGCCTTCATCAAGAAGCTTTTTGAACATTTCGATGCCGGTGCAAGTGGTTTTTTGAGTTGCTTTAAGACCAACGATTTCTAATTCTTCGTTGATTTTAACAATACCGCGTTCGATTCTTCCAGTAACAACTGTACCACGGCCAGAAATTGAGAATACATCTTCAATTGGCATTAGGAAAGGTTGGTCAACAGCACGAGCTGGAGTTGGAATGTAAGAGTCAACAGCATCCATTAAAGCTTGGATTGATTGTTCGCCTAATTCTGAATTTTCACCTTCAAGAGCTTTAAGAGCAGAACCTTTGATGATAGGAATAGCGTCACCAGGGAATTGGTAAGAAGTAAGAAGTTCACGAACTTCCATTTCAACTAGGTCGAGGAGTTCTTTATCTTCAACTTGGTCGCATTTGTTTAGGAAAACGACAATTGAAGGAACGCCAACTTGTTTGGCAAGAAGGATATGTTCACGAGTTTGTGGCATTGGGCCGTCTGTAGCTGATACAACCAAGATTGCACCATCCATTTGAGCGGCGCCGGTGATCATGTTTTTAACATAGTCGGCGTGGCCTGGACAGTCTACATGGGCGTAGTGACGGGCAGCAGTTTCGTATTCTACGTGGGCGGTGTTGATTGTGATACCGCGTTCTTTTTCTTCAGGAGCAGCGTCGATTTGATCGTAGCCGCGCTTTTCTGCCATACCGCTTTTAGAAAGGTAGCTGGTAATAGCAGCGGTTAGGGTTGTTTTGCCGTGATCGACATGGCCGATGGTGCCGATGTTGACGTGGGGTTTGGTGCGTTGGAAGGTTTGTTTGGTCATAAAATTATATGCTTTGCCAAAAATATTAACGATTTTTAAAATGTCTCAAACAACTTTGAGAAGCATTTTTTTCAAAAAATTTAGTTTTTTTACTGTGAACTTACACATGAGCAACACCAGTGAAATCAACGATTCATCGAGGTAAACTGCTTTTCTTAAATTCGCCTTTAAGATTTTTGA
This sequence comes from Rickettsiales bacterium, assembly GCA_947455365.1. Classification (GTDB taxonomy): domain Bacteria; phylum Pseudomonadota; class Alphaproteobacteria; order Rickettsiales; family UBA1997; genus CAMCFD01. Next base: position 2,603 of record CANGNU010000003.1, read on the forward strand.
AAATCAAAAGGGACAGGAATTATTGTAATCTGAAAATAAAATGCAAGCAGAAAAGTGAAAATAATTATTAAAGTTTGTAATTCTTAATTTTTCTTTATTCAAAAAATGCTTCAAAATGTTGTGGCTCTAGGTTTTGTTCGAATAGAATAAAGTCAAATCGAATGTCGTGATTTTGATATTTAGAGTTTTTGACAAGAAAAATTTGGGCAGCATTGCGAATGCGATTTACTTGGCTTCGTCGCAATATTGTTTCGATTAATTCTCGACCTTTGCGCGCTTTAACTTCAATAAAAACCAGTGTTGACGCAGTCTCGGCAACTATATCAATTTCTCCTAATTTTGTTTTATAACGACTAGAAATTATTTTATAGCCTTTATTTTCTAAGAACGAAATGGCTGCCGATTCAGATTCTACGCCATATTGGTAGGTTTGTTTTTTCATTTTATATGTGAGAAAATTTATACAAACTGGCCCGCAGCATGGCCTGATGACCATGCCCACTGAAAGTTAAATCCACCAAGATGTCCAGTTACATCAAGCACCTCACCAATGAAATAAAGGTTTGGTACGGTTTTGCACTCAAAAGTTTTTGAAGAAATTTCGTTAGTGTCAACTCCACCAGCGGTAACTTCAGCTTTGGCATAGCCTTCGGTGCCTTGCGGAATAAGGCTCCATGCATTTACATGATTGGCGATTTCTTTAAGTTTTTGATTAGAAATATCGGCGATGAAAGTTGTTGCGGAATTATTTTTATGGTCGTTTAAACCTTGTGCAGCATAGGTTTGTGCAATGTAAGTTGCAAGGCTTTTTGGCAAATATTTATTTAAAATTGTGGCAATTTCTTGCTTGGGTTTATGTTGTTTTTCATGTAAAAATATGCTGTAGATATCATGGTCTGGAGCCATATTTATCAAGAGTTCTTGCCCTTGTTGCAAATAGGAAGAAATTTGCAAAATTGCAGGGCCGGAAAGTCCGCGATGAGTAAAAAGAATTGCTTCACGAAATTGAATATTTTGTTTTTTCTCTGCAGCTTTTAAGCCTTTATTATCAAGCTCTTGCAAAGTTTTTGTAGAATTAATTTCTGTTAAATTTTCTGAATATTTTACAAAATTTTTTGATATTTTGCCGCAACTAACTATCGCCTCAACTGCAACTCCTGCAAGATTTTTTGTTGCCGCAAGCATTGATGGATCTAGGGTTAGCGGCACTAGCGCAGGAAAAGTCTCAACAATTTTTAGACCAAATTTTCGCGCAATGTCAAAGCCGAAGCTGGTTGCGCCCATTTTTGGAATTGATAATCCTCCTGTTGCAATTATTAGAGAATGGCATGAGACCTTTGCTGGCAAGGCTTCTTCATTATTTTTACTTTTTAATTCGAGAGTAAAAATTTTTTCTGCAACGAAATTTTTAATATTTTTTGCTAAAGTTTCTGTTAAAATTTCAACCTCACCTTCCTTACATTCTGTAAGTAGAATGTCGATTATTTGTTGCGAGGAAATATCGCAAAATAATTGACCGAGAGTTTTTTCGTGGAAGGAAATTTGATGCTTTTTTACTAGCTCGATAAAATCGTGTTGAGTAAAGCGACTCAAGGCCGAAACGGCAAAATGTGGATTTTGTGAAATGAAGTTTTTTGCGGTAGTGTGAAGGTTGGTGAAATTGCATCTGCCGCCGCCAGAAATGCGAATTTTTTCACCAACCTTTTGACCATGTTCTATTAGTAAAACTTTACGACCTCGATTGCTGGCAGTGGCGGCGCACATTAGGCCGGCGGCACCGGCGCCAATTATTATTGCATCGTAATGCTTCATTAATTTAACGGTGATTTATTTTTTATATAACTTAAGAAAATTTTGTAGAGACTTTGTGTTCTCTGGCGTTGAAGAGCCTTCGCTTTGCCATAAAATTTTTCCCGATTTATCAATTAGCAATGCGTAAATTTTTTCTGCCTTCATTTTTGTAATGTTAAAAAATTTTGCACGGTCCGTGTAGACAGTAATGGTGCGGCTTCTGGCTGCTTCACTTTTTACGCCTTGACGCATTCCGTTGTTAATCCACCAACGCGAGGGGGCGCTTAGTTCATAGATTAACGGCACTTCGTAAAAATTTATTTGTGGATTTTTTGCAGAAATTTCAGCAAAAGTTTTTATCCAACTATCAACCTCAACTTGCTGTTCGCGCTTAAAAGCCACTATGACAAGATTTAATTTGCCGTCAAAACTTTGTGGCAATTGACGCTGATTGCCTTGCAAGTCAATGCCAGTAAGTGTTGGGAATGATTCTCCAATAATACTTTTTGGTGGTAAATTTTTAATACGAGAAGTTTTTGTAATGGTAGTTTTTGCAACTTCATCCTCCGCAATTTTAGAGTTTTGGCCAGCGCCAATGCAGGATTGCAGAGTGATTAACAAAATTAGTAGAGTGAGATTCTTTTTCATATTTATTATTTGATAATTTTTTATAATTTTTTTCGTCTTAGCCTCAAAGAACATAGTATCTAAATGGCAATAAGCAAATTCTTTGGGCGGTTTCTTCTTAGAAATTTACGCGCACAAAAAAGGGAGGCCCGCTTTAGTTTTAAGCGAAACCTCCCTTTATCAATAAAACTAAGCTTTCTTCGCTTTAATTTCATCAGCAACCGCATTAGGAACTTGCTCATAGCAGTCAAATTCCATAGCGTAGCTGGCGCGACCTTGCGATAGTGAACGCAGCGAATTTACATAACCAAACATTGCCGCAAGTGGAACTTTTGCAGTAATAACTTGCGCAACATCGCGTGGCTCTAGGTTGATAATTTGCCCGCGACGAGAGTTGATATCGCCAATTACATCACCCATATATTCTTCTGGCGTTACCACTTCAACTTTCATGATTGGCTCAAGAATTACTGGACCAGCTTTTTCCATGGCTTCACGGAAAGCACTGCGTGCAGCAATTTCGAAGGCTAGCGCAGAAGAGTCGACATCATGGTAAGCACCGTCAGTAAGTGTGGTTCTAAGGCGCACAACTGGGTAACCTGCTAAGAAACCATTTTCTTTTGCCGATTCTAAACCTTTTTCAACACCCGGAATATATTCTTTTGGAACGCGTCCACCAACAACCTTGCTTTCGAAAATGAAATTTTCTTTAATTTCAGGATCGTTAATTGGCTCAAAAGTAATTTTAACTTTGGCAAATTGTCCCGAACCACCAGATTGTTTTTTGTGAGTATAGTCAATTTCGACTTTCTTGGTGATGGTCTCGCGGTACGCCACCTTTGGTTGCCCAATGTTAGCTTCAACTTTAAATTCACGACGCATGCGGTCGATAATAATTTCTAGATGCAACTCGCCCATGCCTTTAAGAATGGTTTGGCCAGATTCTTGATCTGATTCAATGCGCAGAGAAGGATCTTCTGAAGCCAAGCGGCCCAAGGCCATACCCATTCTTTCTTGATCAGCCTGAGATTTTGGTTCAACCGAAACTTCAATTACTGGGTCTGGGAAAATCATGCGTTCAAGCACAATGTCGTTGCCTTGTTCAACCAAAGTGTCGCCAGTTGTAGTATTTTTCAAGCCAGCCAAAGCAACAATGTCGCCAGCATAAGCTTCTTTGATATCTTCACGGTTATTTGCATGCATTAGCAAAATTCGACCAACGCGCTCTTTCGAACTTTTGATGGTGTTAATTAATCCAGAACCGCCTACAAGCACGCCAGAGTAGATGCGCACGAATGTTAGTGAACCAACAAATGGATCGGTCATAATTTTGAAAGCAAGACCTGCGAATTTTTTATCGCCGCAATTAATTACAATTGGTTGATCATCTTTCAAGCTGATTGCAGGAATTTCTTTAATGTCAACTGGGCTTGGAAGATAGTCAACTACTGCATCTAGCAAGGTTTGTACACCTTTATTTTTGAAGGCAGTTCCGTTTAAAACTGGCACGAAAGCGCCAGCAATTGTGGCTTGGCGAATGCAGCGTTTAAGGTCTGCTTCAGAAATTTCGGCGCCGTTTAAGTAGGCGTCCATAAGGGCGTCATCTTGCTCTACGGCTGCTTCTACCAACATTGCGCGATATTCTTCAGCTTTGGCTTGGTGGTCGGCAGGAATTTCTTCGTAGGTGAAATCGGCGCCCATAGTTTCATCTTTCCAAACTACTGCTTTCATTTTTACCAAATCAATTAAACCGCCGTAATCTTCAGCTTGGTTGATTGGCAATTGAAGTGGAATTGGCTTAGCTCCAAGCCTAGTTTTCATCATGTCGACGCAGCGGTAAAAATTGGCGCCGGTGCGATCCATTTTATTAACGAAACACATGCGTGGCACGCGATATTTATTAGCTTGGCGCCATACGGTTTCTGATTGTGGCTCAACACCTGCAACGGCGTCAAAAACACAAATTGCGCCGTCAAGTACGCGAAGTGAACGCTCTACCTCAATGGTGAAATCCACATGGCCTGGAGTGTCGATAATGTTGATGCGGTGCTCTTTCCAGAAGCAAGTTGTTGCAGCAGAAGTGATGGTGATGCCGCGTTCTTGTTCTTGCTCCATCCAGTCCATTGTAGCGGCGCCGTCATGTACTTCACCAATTTTGTGAGATTTTCCAGTGTAGAAAAGAATGCGTTCAGTGGTGGTAGTTTTACCAGCGTCGATATGCGCCATGATGCCAATGTTGCGGTATTTTTCAATTTCGATTAAGCGTGCCATAAATGCAGATGTAGTTAGTTATAAAAATGAAAGGCGCGACACTCTAGGGCTCTTTAGCTAATTTACAAGAGCTTTTTGCTAGTTTTTTGCAAATATTTAAGTGTGCGATTCTACTTACCCTTAAGCTTTTTCTTAAGATTTTTACGCCAAAGTTTAAGTTTTTGTTTTAACGGAACAGGAATTTGCGCTAAAGTTTTTGACTTTGAAGAAAAAGATTGCTGCGGCTTTTTATGGCATTTTTTGAAATGCTTCAAAATTGCATCATAGATGTAGATTGGCGTCCAACTTAAATTTAGAGTATGCGACAAAATTGGCTTGCCAGTAGATTCTTCAATACAAAAAAATCTGCCATCTGGATTCATAAAGACAATTTGAGTATCTTCACCAAACGGTAATTTTTCCATTTTCATGCCATCGCTGCGACAAATTATTTCACCAAAAAGAGAGTCTTCGCTATCTGGCTTATTGATCCAAACGGACTTAAAAGTTTCTTCTTTAGCGAATATTTCATAAACGGTCATTTCATTAAAACAAGCTGGTCCAGAACTTTGACGAATTTCTTCTTTAACCTTCTGGATGTAATCTTTGCGCAAGAAAAGTTCATTAATTTTTTTATTATATTTCTCGATAATTTTTGGATTAGCAAAAAAACCTTTGAAACAGTTGCCATGGCACTGAACAGTGCAATCAAGATTGAGATATTTATGTTCTAATGCTGCAAGTTCTGTGAAAATCATGTTATCTGAATCAAAGTGCCAGAAGCGCTCTATTCCTTGCTTTGCAACAAAATTGCTGAGAATAAACCATTTACGAAAAACGAATTTATTCCAATCTTCGCCATGTTTATAAGCGTCCATTTCTGCTGTCGCAATTAGCTCGTAGACTTGATCGAATGTTTTGAGATCTTCGCCAAAATCATAATCTTGTAATGAGTAATGCGTTAAACCACAAGCTTCTGCAACCTTTTTGTTAGATGGGTCGCCAAGCAAAATAATTTCGGCATTTGGATTAGAAATTTTAGCACATTCAAAAACATATTTTAAATATTTTGAATTGCCATAATGACAATAAATTATTGGACTATTTTTCATAATTTTTGATTTTTTGATGCCACTTCCACGCATGATCTACATGGTCTGCAAGATTAGTATATTTTGGTTGCCAATTTAAATATTGATTGGCAAATTTATTATTAGCAATGAGCAAATCTGGATCACCAGATCTTCTGCCGCCAATGCTGACTTTAAAATCAACATTAGTAATTTTTTTAAAAACATCAACAACATCCTTTACCGAAAATCCTTGGCCATTGCCTAAATTTATTCTGGCCGATTTATTATTTTCTAATTGTTTTTGCAGTGCTAACAAGTGAGCATTGGCAAGGTCTGTCACATGAATATAATCTCTAATGCAAGTACCATCTTTAGTATTATAATCATCACCAAAAATTGTAAATCCATCTTGTTTTTTATCAATAACGCGCAGCAATAATGGAAAAATATTTGCAACATTGGCAGACATTTCGCCCATCTCGCATTCTGGATCAGCGCCACTAACATTGAAATATCTGAGTGCGCTATATTTTAAACCGTAAGCTTTTTCATAATCCTCTAAAAGCCTTTCCACCATTAGCTTGGAAGCGCCATAAGGATTGATTGGATTGGTTGGCGCACTTTCATCTATATATTTTTCTTTATCTTGAATCAACCCAAAAACAGCGGCGGTAGAAGAGAAAATAAAATGCTGAATTTGCGAATCAACCACAGCTTTCAGCAATGTATTGGTTTTGCTAAAATTATTTTCATAATATTTATGGGGATTAACAACTGATTCTGCAACAGACTTTGAAGCTGCAATATGAAAGACTGCAAGCGGTTTATATTTTGCAAAAACTTCCATCATTTTATCGTAATCACCAATATCGGCTTCGATAAAATCTCCGTATTTTACAAGCTGACGAAAACCAGTGGAAAGATTATCAACTGTAATTGGGTGAAAATTATTTTTGAATAAAACCTTGCACAAGCTAGATCCAATAAAGCCTGCCCCGCCAGTAACTATTACATTATTCGCCATTTTATAGTTTTTTATTGCAAGCTTTATTAAAGAATCTGCTGATTGCGCGAACCAAGTAAATCAACGGTTTGTGCGGCACGAAGATAGATTTTTTTCCGTCAATTAGAGTATGATTTTCGCCTAAAGATGAAATTGTGTGCAACCCAAGAGGATAACTGCCCAATTGGTTTGGCGCCACTTCAATTTCTTCAGATTCACTAAAATCTTCAGTGGTTAGTTGTGTAATTTTATTGATGGCAATTGCGGCGCCGTAGCTGCGGGCGCAGTTTTGTGCGGGGCGATAAATTTTTCCTTCATGCATAAAAATTTGTCCAGCCATTCGCGCCGATTTTATATCACTCTTCACCGGATTTTTTTCATGCATTTTCCATTCACCGTCAAGCTTATCAGCATAGGCTAGATATAGCTCGCCATCACCTTTGCTGGAGCGTGAAAAAAACAACCAAAACTTATTTTCATGGTAAATAATTGATGAATCAACTGCGTCAATATTATTAAAAATTGTGGTAATTTTTTTAAGCTGAAAATTTTCCAACAGCTGATAAAGCGCTAGTTCATTGGCGCGGTGACTTTCGGGCAAAATATAATTTTTATTTTCGTGAGTAAAAATGTAGGGATAGGAAAGGTGTTTTGGCAATTTTAGAACATCTTTTTCACTTACAGGCTCAAGGTTTTGGTCAATTTCAATAACCGAAATTTTTCCACGCCTTATGCTGCGTTCATATTTTTCGAAGAAAATAAATTTTTTGTCACCTTGTGCCAAACCAAATGGATCAGCCCTGAATTCTGTAAGCTTTAGACCGTGCAACCATTTTATTTTTTGATTAGGAATTGTTAAAAATTGGGCAATATTGCAAGCGGCAATGCCAATATTCCATTGCTCAATTTGAAATAATTTTTTGTATAAATTTTTGAAGAAATTTTCGCATTTCACTCTTAGAGAATTGCCGCGACCGCAACGCAGATATGAGTGGAACGAGCAATAACTATATTTTAATCGTTTGCGATATTTTTTAATATTTAGGTCGGCGGTGTTTTTATATTTCAACTTGCGAATGGCAATTTTTTCGCTGTGAAAAATTAACAAAAAGTTAAAATAAATTTGATATTCTGAAGCGCTGTGATGATGATTGGCGTGCTTTAGAAAGATTTTATAAAATTTATCGCCAGTGCCGTCATGCGCCTCAACTTTAGAAAAAAGTTCAGAAATAATAGCGCGATTAAACATCATGCTGTGGCAAATTCCAGAAATTTCTTGAAATTTTGCGGGCAAATTTTTGCGAGAAATTGCTGGCCAAAGTTTATCAATATGCTCTGCAACCGCAATATCAAAGGGTTTTCGGCAAATTTTTTCATCTTTACTGGTGTTGTAAAATGGCTTTTTTTGCCCATCAAACATTTTAGTTTTACGAAAAAAAACCGTGTCACTGTCAAGAATTAAAACATTTTCGCGAATATTAGGAATGACTAACGGCGCATACAGCTTCAACAGTTGCTGAAAATACCAACCGCAAGAACCGCCAGTATATTCGCGCACCAATTCCATGCTAAAAGGAAATTGCGACTCAGGAAACCATTCGGCATTATTGGTGTAGCGTTCTTTTGAAACGGTAATAATTCTGCCGACGCCAACAATTTTTTTTCGTGCCGCCTCGATGCAATATTCAAGCACCGCAAGGTCTTTTTTGTGAACCGGAATTATAATATCGAATTGTATAGATTTTGGCATTTAATGTGACAATTAAGAATGAAATAATTCGCGAGATGTTAGATGTGAAACGGTAAAATGCTACACTAAATACACTTGATTTATTTTGGCGATACAAGATTGCAAAAGGCAATAAAAAAGGGTGACTACATTTTTTGTAACCACCCTTTTAAAAATTTTGTCACTGCAAATTCTACCAGCGCCAAACTACCAACGATAATGCGCGAAAGCTTTATTTGCTTCAGCCATTTTGAAAACTTCTTCGCGTTTTTTAACTGCCCAACCTTTATTTTCTAAAGATTCGATAACCACAAATTGAACTTTATTAGCAAGGCCTTTACCTTTAATGTTGCTAATGGCAATTTTCAACCATTTCAATGCCAAAGCTGAACCGCGACGAGGAGAAACCTCAACTGGAATTTGGTAAGTAGCACCGCCAATTCTGCGTGAACGAACCTCAATTTTAGGAGTAACGTTGTCTAGAGCTTCTTTGAAAATATCAATTGGGCTTCTTTTATATTTTTTTTCTAATTCGCCAAAAGCTTCATAAACAGCTTTTTCAACAACAGATTTTTTACCATCATCCATAAGACGGTTAACGAAACGAGATACGATGATTTCACCATATTTTGCATCTGGAATAATTTTTCTAACTTGGGCGGCTCTTCTACGCATTGTAAATTATAATTTTTATATTTATTGATTCCGCTATCGCGGGTTTTTTAACTAAAAATGATTATTAATCATTTTTTTATTCTACGAATAATCGTTCAAAAACTATTTAGGTTTTTGTGCGCCATATTTTGAACGAGACTGCTTGCGATTTTTCACGCCTTGAGTATCTAAATAACCACGAATTAAGTGATATCGTACACCCGGCAAATCTTTTACACGACCGCCGCGAAGCGCGACAACAGAGTGTTCTTGCAAGTTGTGGCCTTCACCCGGAATGTAAGCAATAACTTCATGTCCGTTGGTTAATTTAACACGCGCAACTTTACGAAGCGCTGAGTTTGGCTTTTTTGGAGTTGTGGTATAAACACGAGTACAAACACCTCTTTTTTGTGGGCATCCTTGCATAGCTGGAACCTTGTTCTTCTTGCTTTGCTTCACTCTTGGCTTTTTGATAAGCTGATTAATTGTTGGCATCGAAAAATTGTAAAAAAAATTAAATAATATTTAAAGGGGCGCGGATTTTAGTTGGAAATTTTTGTGAAGTCAAGTGGAGTTTTTGCATCTGCATAAAGGCAAAATCTAAACCAGCTAAGGCTACAAAATAAATTTCCGCTAGCCCATTATAAATAAAGGGCCGAGCGGAAATAATACAAAACATTACAAATCTTTCGCGTTATCAGCAAGATATTCAGCAACGCCTGCGGCATTAGCTTTCATACCTTTTTTACCTTTATTCCAACCAGCAGGGCAAACTTCACCATGCGCTTGGAAGAATTTTAGCGCATCAACCATGCGAATAGCCTCGTCAATGTTGCGTCCAAGTGGCAAGTCATTTACAACTTGATGGCGTACAATTCCTTCCTGGTCAATTAAGAAAGTGCCGCGTAAAGCCACGGCTTCATTGATTAGAACATCATAGTCGCGAGCAATGTTTTTAGTTAAATCTGCTACCAATGGATATTGCACTTGGCCAATTCCGCCTTTATCAATTGGGGTATTTTTCCACGCAATGTGTGAAAAATGTGAGTCAACCGACACGCCAATTACTTCAGCGCCAAGCTTTTTAAATTCATCAAGGCGATGATTAAAAGCGATAATTTCTGACGGGCAAACGAAGGTGAAATCAAGCGGGTAAAAGAACAGCACGCCAATTTTTCCTTTTAAAAAAGTGTGAAGATTGAATTTATCGTTAACTTCATTATTGCCCATCACCGCTGCTGCTGTGAAGTCTGGGGCTTTTTTTCCAACTAAAACTGACATAGAATTTTAAAAATTTAAGTTACACATTTAAGTGTGAAGGAGCAAAATTATATTTTTTATTTTTTGTAATTACAATTGTGATTATTTTTATTGTTTATTTTTTTTGAAAGACAGTAGAATCAAATTTTCTTTTCTAACAAATTAATTTTAATATTTTTCATGTCTCTATTAGATTCGAAACCAATTTACAAACCGTTCAATTACCAATGGGCGTACGATGCGTGGCTAAAACAACAACAAATTCACTGGATGCCAGAAGAAGTGCCTTTGGCCGATGATGTACGCGACTGGAAGCATAATTTAACTTCAGGCGAAAAAAATCTTCTCACGCAAATTTTTCGCTTTTTTACACAGGCCGATATTGAAGTGAATAACTGCTACATGACTCACTACACACAAGTTTTTAAACCAACCGAAGTGCGCATGATGTTGGCTGCTTTTTCTAATATGGAAACTGTCCACATTGCTGCTTATTCGCACCTTCTCGACACTATTGGTATGCCTGAACAAGAATATTCGGCCTTCATGAAATATAAAGAAATGAAGGATAAATATGACTATATGCACAAGTTTGGCGTGGCGACTAAAAAAGACATTGCCACTACTCTGGCGGTGTTTGGTGGCTTTACTGAAGGCTTGCAATTATTTGCATCTTTTGCCATTTTGTTGAATTTTCAGCGCTTTGGAAAAATGAAGGGAATGGGGCAGATTGTGGCTTGGTCGGTGCGCGATGAAACTTTGCACACCATGTCAATTATCAAATTATTTCGTACTTTTGTGCAAGAAAACCCAGAAGTGTGGGATGAAGAGCTGAAAGGCCGCATGTATGAAGCTTGCGCGACAATTGTGCATTTTGAAGATGCCTTTATTGACCTTGCTTTTGAACTAGGCAATGTTGAAGGATTAACTTCTCGTGAAGTAAAAAGATACATTCGTTACATTGCTGACCGACGCTTGAACCAATTGGGTTTGAAGGATATTTACATGATTGATGATAATCCACTTCCTTGGCTTGATGAAATTTTAAACGGTGTTGAGCATACTAATTTCTTTGAAAATCGTGTTACAGAATATAGCAAGGCCTCTACAACCGGAACATGGGAAGAGGTTTTTGATGATCATGACGCAGAGCGAAAAAGCATGCTTTCGGTTTAATTTTGTGGGCAAAAATATGTCATTTTCGTGAAAGCAGAAATCTTCTGCTACTCCTTTAGATTCAAGCTTTCGCGGGAATGACGTACACATTTGACATGCGCAATTGACATACATAAATGACATACATTTGTAACATATTTACAAAAATTCTACTTATCACGGTTGCTTTATTGGCGCTGCTTTGCGAAGTTTCTTTTGCGGCGCAAATAAAAAATTTAACCGTTTTGGCTGAGCCAAATATGGTGTCCGCTCTAACAAAAATTGCGCGCATTTATTCGCAAAAAAATGGCGTGATTGTATCAATTAGTTTTGCTGCCTCTGATAATTTAATTAACGATATTGATGCGGGTGAACCCTCTGATGTCTTCATTTCAGCGCATCAAGACTGGATTGCAAATTTGAAACAAAAGGGGTTGATCGACATTTACAACATTAGCCATGTTGCAAGTGATGAATTGGTTTTAGTTACTTCGCAAGATAATTTATCGGTGCCAAATTATCTGTTGGAAAAAAGGCCAGAGCTTGATGAGGCCTTACAGGTACTAGATCACAGTCATTCAATTTTAATTATCGATAATGAAGGAAGCTCTTTGGGGCAATATAGCGATGGTATTATGAATGCGCTGCAATTGCATGAAATCAAGCTGTTTAAAAGGCTGGGGGAGGATAAATCTTCGCTGATGACTTTAATTAATAACAACATTGATAGCTACGCAATTCTACTGGCAAGCCAAGTTAGTGGCAGGAAAGAATTTAAAATTTTGTCGCGCAAGAAGCATCAGAATATTTTTTATCAGGCGCTGGTGATTGCGGGCGACAATATGGAAAGTGCGCGGGAATTTTTGAAGTTTTTGAAGAGTTCGCAGGCGAAAGCAATTTTTCGTGAGAGTGGGTTTGTGGTGGAATAGTGCGGTGGGGGCATTTTAAAGAAAATCTGGCTGAGTAAATTTAAATAATTAAAATGATTAACTGTATCAAAACTAGGTCACGTTAATTCTCGCTACGCGAGACACGCTGACCTATTTTGACACAGTTAATCATTTTAATTATTTAAATTTACTCAGCCAGATTTTCTTTAAAATGTGGTTATTTTTTGTGGGTTATTTTTCTAGAATTTTAACAATTTCTTGAGACACTTCTGTAGGAGTTTTTGTGCCGTCGATTACTTTTATTCTTTGTGGATTTTCTGCGGCTAATTTTAAAAATCCGGCGCGGGTTTTTTCGTGAAAATCGCGGCTGAGTTTTTCGTAGCGGTTGTTGGTGGTGCGGGCTTCGATTCTTGCAAATGCTTGCTCGACGGGCACATCAATTACAAAGGTAATGTCGGGTTTGAAATTTTCGATGGCAAGATTTTTTACTGTTTCAATTAGCTGTAAATTGGCGCCAAAACCATAGCCTTGATAGACAAAAGTTGAGTCTAAAAAGCGGTCGCAAATTATAATTTTTTCCTCGCGCAATGCTGGTTTTATTAGCTTCTCGACATGTTCAATGCGGGCGGCAAAATTAAGAAAAATTTCGGTTTTGGCTTCAAGTTTTTCTAAATTATCGTTGATTAAAATTTCGCGGATAAGCTCGCCGGCTTTGGTGCCGCCAGGTTCGCGAGTAATGATTGCATCATAGTTTTTTTGCAGTAGAAATTGCTGCAACATTTTGGTTTGCGTTGATTTTCCGCAGCCTTCAATTCCTTCAAACGAGATAAATTTATAATTCATTTTTGTAAAATTTATTTTCAAATTGGCTTAAAAATTATTTTGGATTAAGACAATTTTTTTGCTTAAACTTATTAAAATTTAAAAATTTTTTATGAATATTTTAATTAGCGGGGCCAATAGTGGCTTGGGCCGTCAGCTTGCAATTAGTTACGCAGCACAAGGTGTAAATTTATTTTTATGCGCGCGAAATTTAATTAAGTTGGAAGAGGTTAAAGCAATTTGCTTAGAATTAAAAGCGAATGTTTTTATAAAATCGCTGGATGTGAAAAATGCGGCGGAAGTGGCGCAGTGGGTGGAAAAAATTGAGGAAAATTACGCGCTGAATTTGGTAATTGCAAATGCGGGAATATCGGCTGGAACCAGTGGTGGCACGGAAAGCGCGCAACAGGTGCGCGAAATTTTTGCGACCAATGTTGATGGGGTGATTAATTTAGTTGGGCCGGTGGCGGAAAAAATGAAAATGCGTGGGCATGGGCAAATTGCGGTGATGGCTTCTCTGGCGGGGTTTCGCGGCTTGCCAAGTTCTCCGGCATATTCGGCAAGCAAGGCGGCTGTAAGGGTTTATGGCGAGGCTTTGCGCGGCAATTTGGGGGAATTTGGCATTAAAGTTAGCGTGATTTGTCCGGGATATGTGAAAACGCCGATGACGGCGGTGAATAGTTTTTATATGCCGTTCTTACTTTCTGTAGAGAAAGCGGCGATGATAATTAAAAAAGGGCTGGCGAAAAATCATTCGAGGGTAGCGTTTCCGTTTCCACTTTATTTTGTGGTGTGGCTGGCGACTTTACTGCCACCTTGCTTGACGGATTTTATTTTTGCAAGGCTTCCTAAAAAATCGGCGATGGGGGATTAGGGCGTTGTAATTTTCCTCGTTATTCAGTTTTCCCCTGACGGCGCAAACCCCCACTGAACATGCTCTGCCCCTCAAACA
>CANGNU010000004.1 GCA_947455365.1 Rickettsiales bacterium
AAGTTTGAATTATTGCCAGAAACTGGCTTGCTACTTGCTCATAATGAATTGGCAAATTATACCGAAACTGGTGCCGATACTTTAAATCTTAATATCAAAAATAATTCTTCTAACTTGCTAGAAGGCACAATTGGCGCGGCTTTGCGTTACAATGCAATTGAAATTGCGAGCAATAAAATTTTCCCTAAAATTAAAGCAACTTATGGTTATGATTTTATCGGCAACAAACAAACTGCAACTTCAAACTTTGTTGGACAAAATGTTAGCTTTGACACGCAAAGCTCGAAGATAAATCGGCAAGTTTTAAGGTTAGAAGCTGGTCTTGATATTTATAATATTAATTCGGTGGTGGTTAGTGCAAATTATATATTAGAAAAAAAGCATACTTATAGTTCAAAATTTGGATTATTGCGAGTGCGTTGGGAGTTTTAAAACAATTTTCTACTAATTATTTTTGCAAAAGCCTTTAGCTGTAGGTTAGAGCTAGCATCAACAGAATTATTTTTGTAATAATGACAATGGTACAAAAATAACTTAACATTATCTTTGAACGCTTTATAATGGGTTTGCAATAAAATTTGTAATTAATTTTCCCATTAAAATGTTCATTCAAACTGAAGAAACGCCCAATCCCAACAGCTTAAAATTTATCCCCGATGGAATTTTAGTTGTTGAAAATGGCACGGCAAATTTCAAATCAAAAGAGCAAGCTTTGCAATCACCATTAGCCGAAGAATTATTTAAAATTGAAGGAATATCTTCAGTTTTTTTTGGCCATGATTTCATTACAGTCACTAAGGCTGATGCCACAGAATGGCGCGTCATTAAAACTGAAATTCTTGCTACCATAATGGATTTTTTCGTCGCCGAAAAAAAAGTGATGCGCGACGCCACCCCTCTTACAGAATCAACGCTTGATGACAATGATTCTGATATTGTAAAGCAAATAAAAGAACTAATCGAAATTAAGGTGCGCCCCGCAGTAGCAATGGATGGCGGCGATATCATCTATCGCGGTTTTGAAGAAGGAATTGTAAAATTAGAACTAAAAGGCTCATGCTCCGGCTGCCCCAGCTCTACAATCACCTTAAAAAATGGCATCGAAAATATGTTGAAACACTATATTCCAGAAGTTGTGGCTGTAGAGCAAGTTTCCGATTACGAATAAAAAGAAAAACGGTCTCGCAATAGACAGAAGCTTGCCGAGACTATTTCGAACCGAGTTCGACCCCGTCGCTGTCTGAGGGGCGAAGTAGTCTCGGCAAGCTTCTGTCGCCCCAAGATTTATATTTATTATGACAAATAACGACCAATTAATAATTGCCGGCCAAACCTTCTCCTCGCGCCTTCTCGTCGGCACCGGAAAATATAAAGATTTCCAAGAAACGCACGAAGCCATCAAAGCATCTGGCGCCGAAATTGTTACTGTCGCAGTGCGCCGCGTCAACATTGAGAAGAAAGGCGAGCCAATGCTGCAAGATTTTCTCGACCCC
The DNA here is from genome assembly GCA_947455365.1 of Rickettsiales bacterium. Lineage (GTDB taxonomy): Bacteria > Pseudomonadota > Alphaproteobacteria > Rickettsiales > UBA1997 > CAMCFD01. The sequence goes on from CANGNU010000004.1 coordinate 1,494, forward strand.
AAAAAATACACTTATCTGCCAAATACTGCAGGTTGTTTCACGGCCGATGACGCCGTGCGCACCTTGCGTTTAGCCCGCATGGCAGGAGGTTGGAATTTAGTGAAGTTAGAAGTGCTGGCTGATGAAAAAACTCTCTACCCAAAAGTTGTTGAAACGCTGAAAGCCGCGGAAATGCTGATTAAAGACGGGTTTCAAGTTATGGTTTATACTTCTGATGATCCAATTGTCGCACAAGAATTAGAGGCAATTGGCTGTTGCGCAATCATGCCGCTAGCCGCGCCAATTGGGTCTGGACTTGGCATTCAAAATCGGTTGAATATTGAATTTATTATTGAGCAAGCGAAAGTTCCGGTGTTGGTTGATGCGGGTGTTGGCACCGCTTCAGATGCGGCAATTGCTATGGAATTGGGCTGTGATGGCGTTTTAATGAATACGGCAATTGCCAAGGCGCGTAATCCTGTGTTGATGGCGCATGCGATGAAACTGGCTATTGAAGCGGGGCGGGCGGCGTTTTTGGCGGGAAGAATGGAGCGTAAAAAATATGCTTCGCCTTCTTCGCCGGTTATTGGAAAAATTTAAAAGATTATAGATCTTGTCCTCGGCAAACTAGCCCGTCCGCACTTTGTGGCTGAACGAAGCAGAGCTTCGAGACGCTCACAAAATGCGGACGGGCTAGTTTGCCTTTCTTGAGATTTTTTATTTTTTTTCTGCTCTAGTTTTTTTATTTTGGCTTAAATTTTTATTTTTTTTATGAAACATAATTTTAATCACTCAATCATTCGCGCCTATGATATTCGCGGGGTTTACGGCGAAACTTTATTTGATGAAGATGCATTTTTTGTGGCGAAATCTTTTGCTAGCGTGTTGCGCAAGAGTGGCAAGAATAAAATTTGCGTGGCTTGCGATGGGCGCAAAAGCTCGCCAGCATTGAAGGTGCAGCTTATTAAGGGCTTGCTGGAATCGGGAATTGAAATTATTGATGTTGGCGTGGGGCCTACTCCCATGCTATATTTCTCGGTGTATCATTTAAATTTTGATGCGGGAATTATGGTGACGGGGTCGCACAATCCTAAAGACCATAATGGTTTCAAGATGCTGTTGCAAGAAAGGCCATTTTTTGGTGACGATATTCTCGGCTTGGCAAAATTGGCGGCGAGTGGCAATTTTGCTAGTGGCGCGGGCTCTATCAAAAATTTTGATATTGAAGATATTTATGTTAATCGCGTGTTGGCTGATTGCTTAATTACGCAAAATAATCACACAAAACATCAAGTAAAAAAACTTAGCATCGCATGGGACGCGGGCAATGGTTCTGCGGGTCGCGCCATGGAAAAAATTGCAGCAAATTTGAATGCGGAGAGTCATTTGTTGTTTGCAGAAATTGATGGAAATTTTCCCAATCATCACCCCGATCCTACAGTACCAAAGAATTTAGAAGATTTAAAGCGCGAAATTCTTGCCAAAAAATGTGATTTAGGAATTGCCTTTGACGGCGACGGAGACCGCATTGGCGTGATGGACGACGAAGGCGGCATTTTATGGGGCGATCAATTAATGGTATTTTTTGCCCGCGAAGTTTTGCAAAAAAATCCGCAAGCAACAATTATCGCCGATGTAAAAGCCAGCCAAGTATTGTTTGATGAAATTTCCAAAGCAGGCGGCAAGCCTTTAATGTGGAAGACTGGGCACTCTTTGGTGAAAGCGAAAATGAAAGAAACCAATTCACCTTTGGCAGGCGAAATGTCTGGCCACATTTTCTTTGCCGATACTTATTCTTCGCATAAAAACCATGGTTATGATGATGCGCTTTACGCGGCGGTGCGCATAATTAATATTGTTGCGCAATCAAAGCACAAGCTTTCTGAGCTTCGCAAAAGTTTACCACAAACTTTTTCTACACCAGAAATTCGCGTTGAATCTTCTGATGAAAAAAAATTTGCATTAGTTGAGCAAATTAAAAATTCGCTAAAAAATCCAAGTGCGCAAATTAATGATGTTGACGGTGTTCGCGTCACAACTGACAAGGGTTGGTGGCTTATTCGTGCCTCTAACACACAACCAGTTTTAGTGGCAAGATGTGAAGCGCAATCGGCAGAAAATTTAGCAGAATTAAAAGCAAATTTGCGTGAAAATTTAAAAAATTGTGGTGTAAAAATTCCGCAAGAATTGCAATAAATTATTAAAATTATGCGTCAGAAATTAATATTATCTCTAGCCTTGCTATTATTGGTTTCTTGCACTTTAACGCAAAAATTATGGCATCCAAAATATGAAGAAAAAATTGAAAAATTTTTAGTTAGTCAAGATGGTCGTTATGTAGTTTTTCTTGGCAATGAATATCACTATGTTTTGAGTGATGATCGCAATATTGTCAAAAATTTATTATTCTCGCCGCATCGTTTTCTAATGTTTATTGATAGCGAAAATACCTCAATCAAATTATCGCAATCAAATGATGTTGAGGCAAGCATTGTTGTAAAAATATCCATTCTCAGCCCAGAGCCAGAGCTGGCTCATGATTTAATTGTCTTGGGCTTTAATTACGAATCTGCAACAGAATTAGCCTTGAGAATGAAACTTTATGGCACAAGATATTTAGCTCGACAAAATTTGTCTTATGGCGCTGGATCATTAAATCATCCTTACCTTATCAAGGTTTACAAAGATGTTTCTGCTGATAAAAAAATTGGAAAAGTAATGTTGACGCCAATTACCTTAACCATTGACGCCACGCTTTTAATTGGCAAAGTTTTGCTCTTTCCATTTCAAGGAAATTAATTTTTGTAACGCATGAAAATAATTGGTCTTAGTGGCGGAATTGCTTCAGGAAAAAATTTTATCGCCGAAATTTTTGCTAAAAATGGCGCAGCAATTTTTGATGCTGATGCAGAAGTTCATAAAATGTTTGAAGGTGATGAAGCCTTAATTTTAAAGGTTGGAAAGGCATTTCCAGAAAGTTTGCAAGAAGAAGAAAAAAATGCGCAAAATATTAAAATGGCATCTGTCAAAAATTCATTTTCTAAAAAAGAAAATTTATCCTCTCAAAAATTTTCTCGTAAAATAATTAATCGAAAAATTTTAGGCAAAATTGTTTTTAGTGATGCAGAAAAATTGCTGATTCTTGAAAAAATTATTCATCCAATTGTACGAAAAAAATATGATGAATTTTTAAGAAAATCGCAGCAAGAAAAAAGAAAATTTGTTGTTTTGAATATTCCGCTGTTGCTAGAAAAACAAGGCTATAAATGCGATAAAATAATTGCGATAATTGTGCCGCCATCAATTCAAAAGCGTCGTTTTTTTGCGCGAAAAAAAAATGAATCGCAGCAAGAATTGGAGAAAAAATTTAAAAGAATTGTAAAATTTCAACTAAGCAATAAAGAGCGGAAAGAAAAATCTGACTATGTTGTGAATACAAGATTTTCTAAGGCGCAGACTATAAAAGCAGTAAAAGAAATTTTGCAGAATTTATAGTTTTGCTGATAAAAAATTTCTACCAGCAAAAATTCTACTACATTAAATCTTGTAAAGCGCGCACTTCAAAGCAAGAATCAGCATCTTTATAAGCAGCAATTCCATCAATTAAGGCCTTTGCGCCCGAAATTGTTGTTGTGTAAGTTGTGCCTTTCATAAAAGCAGTGCGACGAATGGAGAAGCTGTCCTTAGTAGCTTGCGCGCCCTCGGTAGTATTGATGATTAGGGCAATTTCTTTGCGCTCAATCATGTCAACCACATGCGGTTTATCTTCAGTAATTTTATTTACAATAGTAACTGCAACATCGCTTTCAGCTAGCAATTTAGCGGTTCCGCGAGTTGCAACAATTTTAAAGCCAATCGCAATTAATTTTTGCGCAATTTCTACGGCGTGTTTTTTATCAGAATCTTTTACTGAAATGAAGGCAAGTCCTTCGGTGGGAAGCTTAGAGCCAGCAGCAAGCTGAGCTTTGGCAAAAGCGAGAGGAAAAGTTTTATCAATGCCCATAACTTCGCCAGTCGATTTCATTTCTGGCCCAAGCAAAACATCGGCGTTGTTGAAACGCGCGAATGGGAAGACCACTTCTTTTACTGAGAAGTAGTCAAACTTTTTTTCCTGCAAATTAAATTCACGCAGAGGCTTGCCAATCATGATTAGCGAGGCAATTTTGGCAATTGGAATATTGGTAGCTTTTGCAACAAAAGGAACAGTGCGAGACGCGCGAGGGTTAACTTCAAGCACATAAACTACACCATCTTTCACAGCATATTGCACATTCATTAAGCCCTTTACATTCAATGCTAGGGCCAGTTTTACCGTGGCGTCTTTAATTTTTTCAATCATGTCATCTGGCAGAGAATAAGGTGGAATTGAACAGGCTGAATCGCCCGAGTGAATTCCCGCTTCTTCAATATGCTGCATAATTCCAGCAACAAAAACTTCATTGCCATCGGCCAGCGCGTCAACATCTACCTCGATTGCATCGGTTAAAAATTTATCAAGCAATAACGGGCCGCTTTCAAAAACTTCAGAATATTCAGCAAGATATTTCATTAAATATGCTTCATCATAAACTATTGCCATGCCACGCCCACCAAGCACATAAGACGGTCGTACTACTACAGGAAAACCAACTTCATTAACTTGGTCAATTACTTGTTTTGCAGAATAGGCAATGTAATTTTGTGGTTGATTGAGGCCAAGTTTTTGCAGTAATTGCTTGAAGCGGTCGCGGTCTTCGGCCAAGTCGATCATGTCGGGTGAGGTGCCAATAATAGGAATTCCTTCATCTTGCAAAAACTTCGCCAAACCTAGAGGTGTCTGGCCGCCAAACTGTACATTAACGCCGAGTAATTCGCCGTTTTCCATTTCTTTGCGAATAAGTTCAATAGTGTCTTCAGCGGTGAGTGGTTCAAAATAAAGGCGGCTGGAGGTGTCGTAGTCGGTTGAAACTGTTTCAGGGTTGCAATTTACCATAATGGCTTCAATGCCCGCTTCTTTAAGTGCGAAGGCGCAATGCACGCAGGTGTAATCGAACTCAATACCTTGTCCAATGCGGTTTGGCCCACTTCCCAAGATGATTACTTTCTTTTTATTTGTTGGATTTGATTCGCAAGAAGACAACATGAATTTGAAAAATTAAATTTTGAATTATAAATGGCGCGATAAAAAATTATTGCGTCATAATTCTTGAATTATCTAGTTATTTTGTAATTATAGACTCAAAGTTTAAAATTTAAAATTCAAAATTTCAAAAATGTTAATCACCCAAAGTTTTATTTTTGCTGCTGGTCGCGGAGAGCGCATGAGACCTCTCACTGACACGCTTCCCAAGCCATTGGTACCTATTAAAAATAAGGCTATTATTGACTATTCTATTGAAAAACTCAGTAAAATTCCGACGATGAGCAAAATTATTATCAATGGATTTTACTTGGCTGATCAAATTGAAGATCATATTAAGAAACTAAACAATTCCAAAATTATTTTTTCGCGCGAAGTGGCTAAAATAGAGACTGGCGGCGGGCTAGTTTATGCCTTAGACAAGTTTGACCAAACGCAACCAATTTTGCTAATTAACGGCGATATTTTATGGCAAGACGGCGCAGCTTCTGATATTGAGCAACTTTGTAATGCATACAACCACAATGATTGTGACATTTTGCTTGGCTTAAAAAAAACTGGTGAAGTTTTGGGTTATGAAGGGAATGGCGACTTTAATTTTGATAAAAAAACAGGGGAATTAACGCGAATATTTTTGCAACAAAATTCTGCAGTAGAAAATTCTTCAAAAGCCAATAATGACAAGGCTTTAAGTCATGTTTTTGTTGGGCTGCAAATTGTCAATCCTGTCATTCTAAAAAATGCGCCAACACCGCCATTTTCAATGAGTTATTTTTATAAAAAGGCAACAGAAGAAAACGGCAAGCTTAACAGGGTCAAGGGTTTTGAGCTGCAAGGAAGATATTTTCATATTGGTGAGGTAAAAACAATTGCAGAAGTTGAGGAAGCGTTGAGTCTGTAGGGTGCACTTTTTTGTTTGAGGTAAAAAAAGCAAAAAATTTTACAACATTAATTTCATTAAATTCTCATCTAAATTTTCTGGCACAATTAAAATTGGAATGCGAATTTTCGTGCCAATTTTTTGCGCAATTCGTGGCAATACAGTGTTGTCGCTGTGTAATTTATTTGATTTGCCAAAAATTAGCGTCATGCAATTAGGAATTGATTTTATCTCGCGCATAATTTCGGTTGAGACATCACCTTCGCGAATTGAAACAACTGGTACTATGCCAGTTTCTGCGGCAACAGAATCAATTAATTTTTGTAAATATATTTCAAGACTTTTTCTTTTTTCCAGCCCCATTACATGTGATCCGAATAAAAGATTTTTGTGAGAAGATTCTAGTACTGATAAAATTTGTACTGCAAAGCCTAGTCGTTTTGCTTTCAAGCAAGCGTAGCGCAGCGTTACAGCTGAGGCGTTAGAGGTATCAACACAAACTAGAATTATTGGCATTTGATTTGATTCAGCCATTTTGATTTTGCAATTAAATTTTATTTTCCTATAAAGCGAGCGCATAAATAATTTGCCAGCCAGCCAATTACCAGCGCCATAATAACTGACGCCAATCCGTAAAGTAAAGATTGTTGATAGGCGTAATCAGAAATTGTAGCGCTTACTCCCACTTGGTTTACATAAATTGGAATTGATTGAAATGAAACTAAATCATCTTCGTTAATCAAATAAATTTCGACAGTATAAACGCCGCGTGAAATGTTTTTTGGAAAATTGAGAATGACTTTAAATAAAGTTTCATCAAGAAATTCAATCTTGCTGGCGCCGCTAGAATAAAGGCTATTCTTCTCCATTTTATTGACTAATTGCAGCTTAAAATCATCTTGCTCTTCTGTGGCAACTTTATCGCCTGAAATGTCGAATTTTAGGTTATCGGTGCCAAGTTCAAGCTGCGAAAGAAGTTGGTTAGTTGTTTTGTTGTCGCCAAAAGTTGAGAATAGTGAGTAATAGCTTAGAGAGTCTTTAAACTTAAGGCGCTGGCCGTTATACCAAATGCCAAGTAGCTTTTGTTTTTTGGTGACAAGGAAGCTTTTTTTTGGGCCGCGCACAGCAACGACAATGTTTCCCGCATCACCTTTGGCGCCAAAAAGCAGAATTTCGGTGCCGTTAAATTTGGTGTCGATGTCAATTTCGTTAGTGGAAATTCCAGAAATTATTGCGCGTGCAAAGGCGGGTGTAGCTTGGCTTGCCAAGGATATTATCAGAAATAAAATTGCGAATAATTTTCTCATTATTTTAACATTTCGATAACATAAAGATTCTCTGGTCGCGTAAATAAATTGAGGAACATTTTGAAGCAGACGCCCAGAAGCAGTAGCGACAAGAACGAACGCATTTTGTCAGCGTCAAGTTTGTAACCAGTGCGCGTGCCAATTTGGGCGCCAATTGACGAGCTTATTACCATTAAAAATGCCAAGACAATATCGACCGTGTGATTGCTGATTGCCTGTAAGAAGGTTGTGTTGCTGGCGATGAAAATAATTTGGAAGAGAGAGGTGCCAACGACAATGTGTGAGGGCATGCGCAATAGATAAATCATGGCGGGAATCATTAAAAATCCGCCGCCAATTCCCATCAGGGCAACAAGGACGCCAATTCCCATGCTAAGAATAATTGGCACTAAAACACTGATGGTGATGTCCGACTTAGGAAAATAAAGCTTGTAAGGCATTCGATCGAGGCGTGCTAAAAAGTTTTTGAACCAGAGATTTTCCTTCTTCTCAACATCTTCAAATGATAAATGATATTTTTTGGCAATCATTGCTTTGATGCTATCGATCAACATAAAAACGCCGATGGAGCCTAGAAAGACAACATAAGTAACGCCAACTACTAAATCAATTTGCCCTGCTTTTTGTAGAACGCGAAAAATTGAGACACCAAAGGTAGAGCCGATGAAGCCGCCCACCATAAGGACTAGGCCCATTCGAATATCAACATTGCCCTTGCGCAAATGTGCCAGCAACCCCGATGCTGATGCTGCAACAATTTGGTTGGCAGAAGTAGCAACGGCAATGGCTGGCGCAATTCCAATGAACATTAAAAATGGCGTTGCAAGAAAGCCGCCACCAATACCAAACATGCCTGCCAAAAAGCCTGTGAATAGGCCAAGTATAAGGATTAAGATGATGTTAACGGGAATTTCGGCGATGGGTAAATAAATTTGCATCAGCTTACAATAATTATTTTTTGGTCATTGACGGTTAAAGCCGCGCTGTCACTGGTTAAAATTGTGTTGGTTTCTTCATCAATTTTTAGCAAAGCCAAGGCATGAAATTCATTTTCATAAAAAACTGAAGATAAAACTACCCCGAGATTTTTTCCTGCGCAAGAAATTTCATCACCTTTTTTTGCAGGGTTGTCATTGTTAGCTTCGGTATTGACATTGCGTGAGGGTGATAAGGGGTTAATTTTAATATGAAAAACCTTCTTGCGCACTTGCCCCATATAATGCGTGCGCGCTGTCAACTCTTGCCCAATATAGCAGCCCTTTTTGTAATCAACCGCGTTTAAATCATCAAAATTAAATTCAGCAATGATTGATTTTTCGTAAGTTAAATCTTGTTCTCCTTCAGCAATTTTTTTTGTAATACGATGGAAATTATATTTTGTGGAATCTTCTGAAGCCGTTGATTTATCTAGTTTTTCAGCATAAATTCTAACGCCAAAATTTTTAAGACGCGGGTCGTCAAATTGAAAAATATTCTCATCAGAAATTTTTTTATCACTAAAATAAATTTTCATCACATCATTTTTTTCCAACTTAACTTGTGATTTTAATTTGTAGAAATTCAGCTTCTTAAAAATTTCATCGCGCCTAGAGGATAGGCAGTCTAGCAGTAGTTTTTCACCATCATCAAAAATAAAAAAATCATATAAAAATCGCCCAGTTGCGTTAAGCATGGCGGCGTAAATTAATTGCGTTGGTGAGGCTTTTGTAACATCATTACTAACTAAACCTTGCAAAAAACTAACACGATCAACGCCGCTAATTTCTAAGATTGAACGATCTTTTAAGGTGGTAATATTATTCATTTTCTAGCATTAGTTTTAGGTTTTTTTCTTAGACGAAATTTGCAATTAAATATATATTCCTTAAGAATGTTTCTTAGAGAAATATTTTTCGACTATTTTTTACATTCAGTAAAATGAAAATTCTAAACGCAATTCATGCCCAATCAATTGGTGGCGTAACGCAAATGTTTTATAATTACGCGGTGGCTCTTGGCAAAAACCATGAAATCGCTTTGTTAATTTCTGATAACGGCTATGATAATTGTAAAAAACTTAATGTAAAAAAAATTTTCAAATTAAAAAACCATTCGCAAATTTTGGATTGCATAAATTTATTGTGGATCTTACTTACATATAGGCCAAATGTTATTATTTGTCACTCCAATCGCTTGATGAAATGGATGAAAATTCTGCGTTATTTTACTGGTACAAAATCAATTGCGGTAAATCATGGCATTTCTTTCAAGCATTCACTTAATTGCGACTACATTATCAGTATAAATCAACAAATTGCCGATATGGTAACTGGCGCGGGCTTTGACGCGCGCAAGTCTTTCGTCATATCCAATGTTATTGAAATTGACGAAAATTATCGCCAGAAAAAAATCCAGCAACCGTTGACAATTGGCGCCTATGGCCGTATCGAGCCACGCAAGGGTTTCGATATTCTTATCAAAGCAGTAGAAATTTTAACCAAACAAGGTCGCAATATTAACTTAAAAATTGGTGGGTTTGAAGTGGCGGGTGGCTACAACACCAAAACTTTGCAAGATCTTGCTAATTCATGCAATGTTGTATGTAATTTTGTTGGCGTAGTTCATGATAAAAAACAATTTTTCCAAGATGTTGATATTTTTTGTGTGCCTTCGCGTGAAGAGCCGTTTGGCTTGGTAATTCTTGAGGGTTTTCTCCACTCAACATTAACAATTTCTTCTGACAGTGAAGGTGGAAAATTATTGATAAAAAATAATGAAGATGGCTTGCTTTTCGCTAATGACAATCCACAAGATCTTGCGCAAAAAATTATTACTGCCGCAGAAAGCCAAGAAAAATATTGCGATTTTACGCAAAGTGCTTATTTAAAGCTAGTGCAGCAATTTAGTTTTGACTCGCTTACCAATAATTTCTCGCAAGTTTTAGCGCAGATTTTTAATAAAAATTCATGAGAAGATTTACGCAAAATTTTGTAATTGCCATTTCTGCGGCCACATTTCTTACTTCGTGCCAATTGTTTATTGAGCCTATGCCAAAAAGTTGGAAATGGGGTGCCTTGCCGCGCCCATTAACAGGTGTTCGTGGCTTTCCATCTGCTGACACTGCCTATGGACAAGGTTTTAAAGATGGCTGTGGAAGTGCGTGGGACGCGGTTGCAAAGGGTGCGCTTGGTGAATTTAATAAAGCTGCGGTTGATGCGCAAAGGTTGGCCAATGATTCAGACTATGGTACTGGTTGGGCCGATGGCATTGAACATTGCACTTATATTCTCGACTGGAACGTAATTTAAATTTATGAGAAAATTACTTCTAGTTTTTGTGTTATTACTTTCAGCTTGTCGTAGTAATGGTTTCTACCAGCCTTACACAACAGATCTTAAATTGCCAGACGGTCCGCCAGAATATAAAGCTGGTTGGCGGGCAGGGTGCCGAACTGGCCTATCTGCTGGTTCGCCTTTTTTTACCAATAGCTTTGTCTATCCATCAGCCGATTATGGCGATGGCGCTTATCACAACAGCCCTTTATTTGTTGCAGGTTGGCTTGATTCAACCTTCGTTTGCTTTGAAAGTCAAAGTACTTGGGGTGGTGTTAAAGACTTGTTTGAGGGGCCATTAGAATAATTATGAAAATTTTTGCAAAAAAAATAGTTATTTTGTTTGTTGTATTATCTTCGGTAGCATGTTCAGAAGCTACAAGGCGGAACATTGGGCGAAATTATCTTCCAGAAAAAGCCATGGGTTCTTTTAAAAAAGATCTTGCCAACGCTTCGCCAGAATTTCGTCGTGGTTGGTATGATGGCTGTGAAACCGGCGCTTCTGTTGCGTCGGTCAATGCATTTTATCGAATGTTTTATACGAATAATCGCGTTGATGGTTATGCTAAAGCAAATGACGCTGACTATCGCAACGCTTGGGAAGCTGCGGTGTGGTACTGCATGCGCTACGAAGAAATTAAGCAAGGTAGTTCAATGTGGGGTTCTATTTTTGGGGGATATAGATGAGAAATTTTGTTAAAATATTGTTATTATTTTCTCTTCTTGGTCTTAGCTCTTGTGCATGGTTTGGTAAAGGCGCCACAAGAAATTTCTTACGAAATTTTAATGTTCCAATGCCGCCCGGATCGCCTTTGTTTCAAAAGGGCTTTGAGGTTGGTTGTGCGCAAATTCTTTATTCGCGGGGAAACTTTTTTTATCGCACAATGTTTGGCTATCATTATGACACCGCTTTAAATTATAATAAAGATTACCGCTTTGGCTACAAGCGGGGCTATAACGCTTGCTTCATTACAATTATTGCCAGTAAAATTCCATCTTTTGATCGCGCATTATTCCCATCGGTTGGTGCTGGTGGTAATGACATTGGAACTGGTTTTTACAGTCAAACTAATTATGACAATACTTCGGGAATGTTTAGTGGAATTCTTAACTCTAGTGTTGGTGGTGATGTTAATGGCATTGTTGAAAATGTCGGTTCAGATAACGGCGTATTTAGTGCCAATCCACTCTGGGCGGGCAATTCAAAAGGACAATTTTTTGGACAATAATTATGTTTATTAGATATATCGCATATTTATTTTTATGTGTAACGATGAGTTGCTCTAGTCCTTATTGGTATAAGCCCAATGGTTATCTTTTTACAATGATGCCAAAAGGTGGTAGTCCCGGATACAACCTTGGCTGGGTTCAGGGTTGCTACTCTGGTCTTGGCACGCAATTTGCAGGTGCAATTGGCATGACATTTTACACATGGAGCCGCGATGTTGATATTACCAGCTCTAAACCCAATATTGAGGCAATTCGCCAGCGCTACGGTAACAAAGAGTTAAAAGGCGTTAATTGGAACGATCAAAAAGATATAAAGCAAAATTTTTCTGACTATAATTTAGTTTTTTTTGACGCTTACAACTTTTGTCGTCAAACTGCCTTGGGTAGTTTGCGGGCTAGTGGTGAAAATCCGCCAGTTCCAAGTCAGGTGCGTTATGATCCATCGCAAGCCAATGTTGGTGATATTTGGAAGCTTGATGGGGCTTATGATTCAAGAATTGGCGTTACGGGTTTGTGGTAGAAATTTTTTCTATAATGGCGTTGGTTAGAATTCTTCCTTGGTGGGTGATTTTTATTTTTTCTTCATCAAATTCTATTAGACCTTGACTAGCAAGGGTTTCAAGCTTTTTAAAATTAAAAATTTCGCTTAGTTTTTTGCCAAAATATTCTTGAAAAATTTTTGCAGAAATTCCATCGCGCAGGCGCAGGCCCATTAAAATCAACTCTTCGCGCAATTCTTCTGCGGTAATTTTAGTGATGGTTTGAATGGCGGCGTTATTATTTTGTGCCTTGTTAAGCCACGCCATTGGCTCGTGTAACATCATTATTGCCGAGCGATTTTTCTCTCCATCTAAAAATACTCGCGAATGCGCACCTGCACCAATTCCCAAATAATCGCCGCCTTGCCAATAAACTAAATTATGGGCGCATTCAAAATTTTTCTTGGCATAATTGGAAATTTCATAAAGTTCAAGGCCCTTACTTGCAGTAAGTTGATTGGTTAGGTCATAAAAATCTGCGGCAAGGTTTTCGTTGGGCATGGTAAATTTTTTTTGCTGAAAATCGCTAAAAAATTTGGTGCCTTTTTCAATAGTTAATTGATAAAGCGACATGTGATTGGCACCAAAATCTAAAGCTTGCTGCAACTCTTGCGACCACTGTTCAAGAGACTGAAGCGGCCTTGCATAAATTAAATCGAAAGAAAAATTTTCAAAAATTTTGCTGGCTTTTTCTAGCGTTTGCAAGGCTTCGCTGGCAGAATGTTCGCGTCCTAAAAATTTTAAATCGGCATTGTTTAAGGCTTGTACGCCTACAGACAAGCGGTTTACGCCTGCGCGCTTAAAATCTTTAAATTTCTCGCTTTCAAATGAAGTTGGATTGGCTTCAAGGGTGATTTCGCAATTTTTATCAACCTCCCAACTGGCGGAAATTTTGTTTAGAATTTTTTCAACCAACTGCGCTGGCATTAGTGATGGTGTGCCTCCGCCAAAAAATATAGTTTTTATTTTGCGGCCCAATAATTGTGGTGCAAAAAAATTAATTTCGCTTTCATAAGCGCGCAAAAATTTTTCATGGTCAACGCCTTCACGCACATGCGAGTTAAAGTCGCAGTAGGGGCACTTTGATTTACAAAATGGATAATGAATGTAAATAGAAAGATTTTGCTTCACGCTATTTTAAAAAATAATTCACTTTAAGTTTTATTATAGAACCGCACCTGCGGCCATTTCGCTGCACTTTACTAAAAGCGACGCGATTATATAGCAAGTCTTAAAAATCTCTTGGCTCTTGAATCTGTCTGGTTAAAATGATAATCATTCTCATTTAATTTTTTTTAGAAAAAATGTTACAAATAATCATTGTGGTCTTTCGCGAAATTCTTGAAATTTCATTAATCATTGGCATTTTAACCGCTGTAACAAAAAATATTCCACATCGCGCTAAGTGGATTGCAAGCGGCTTGGCTCTTGGCTTAACAACCTCATTAGCTTTAGCATTTTTTACCGATAAAATTTCTGAAAGCTTTGAAGGTTTAGGTCAAGAAATTTTTAACGGCGCCATTTTAATGACTGCCGCAACCATGATTTCATGGACAGTAATTTGGATGCAAAAGCACGCCAAAAGCCTGTCGGGCGAGTTTAAACAATTAAGTCATTCAATTCAAGAAGGAAAGCGCTCGCTCTACAGCCTGTTGTTTGTAGTGTTTTTTTCAGTATTGCGCGAAGGTGCAGAAATTGTGCTTTTTAGCTATAGTTCTTACATTTCTGGCACAGAATTAAACACAATTATTCTTGCATTAATGATTGGCCTAACCTTGGGAATATTGATTGGAGTCGCTTTATATTATGGATTGCTAAAAA
>CANGNU010000005.1 GCA_947455365.1 Rickettsiales bacterium
GGCGATCCTTCATCGGCGCTGCTTGAGGTGCTTGACCCTGAACAAAATAATAATTTTTCTGACCATTATTTAGAGGTTGATTACGACTTATCAAAAGTAATGTTCATTGCTACAGCCAACAACATTGCGGGCATTCCTGTGCCACTACGCGATCGCATGGAAATTATCAAACTTTCAGGTTATACTGAAGAAGAAAAACTGCACATTGCTAAAGAACATTTAATTGACAAGCAGCGCCGCGAAAATGGCTTGAAAAAGTTTGAGTTTTCGATTGATGACGAAGCCTTGCTGCAATTGATTCGCTGTTATACTTTTGAAGCGGGAGTGCGCAATTTGAATCGCGAAATTGCTAATTTGGCGCGCAAAGCGGCAAAAGAAATTATCATGAAAAAAGCCGCCACTTTACACATTACTAAAGAAAATTTAGGTAAATATTTGGGGCCAGAAAAATTCCACTTTGGAACTGCCAAGGAACAAGATTTGGTAGGTGTTGCGACTGGTTTGTCTTACACTGAATATGGGGGAGATTTGCTCGATATTGAAGCGCTAAAATTTGACGGTAATGGCAAAATTCAAATTACTGGAAAATTGGGCGATGTTATGAAAGAGTCAGCGCAGGCGGCTCTAAGCTACATTCGCTCAATTTCGCGCGAGTTAAAAATTGATCCGAAAAAATTCCACAAGTACGATTTTCATATTCATGTGCCAGAAGGTGCAACGCCAAAAGACGGGCCCTCTGCTGGCGTGGCTTTGTGCGTAACTTTGGCTTCAGTAATTAGCGGCCGCGCCATTCGTAAAGATATTGCCATGACTGGCGAAATTACCTTGAATGGCAAAGTGCTAGAAATTGGCGGCCTCAAAGAGAAGTTGCTGGCGGCGGTGCGCGGCGGCGTTAAAACGGTGTTAATTCCTGAGCGTAATAAAAAAGATTTAGAGGAAATGCCAAAGGAAGTGCTTGAGCAGTTGAAGATTAAGCCGATCAAGCATGTCAGCGAAGCGCTAAAGGAATGTTTGGTTGACGCAAAAAAACCTGCAACAAAAACTTTAGCGCCAAAAAAGAAGGTGAAAAAATAATGCCAGTAAAAAAACAAGTTTATGTAATTGCGGGCGCTAACGGCGCGGGTAAAACAACTTCAGCAAAATATCTGCTGACTAAGTTTTTGGATATTGTCGAATTTGTCAATGCCGATGAAATTGCCCGCGGAATATCGCCATTCAACCCGCGCTCTGTTGATTTGACCGCCTCAAAAATTATGCTAAAGCGCATTGCCGATTTAGTGCGCCAAGGCAAGAATTTTGCCTTTGAAACCACGCTTTCGGGCAAGAATTATCTGAAGTTGCTAAAAAATCTGCAAAAAAAGAATTATCAAATCAACCTCATCTTCCTTTATTTAGATAGCCCGAAGGAAGCCAAGCAGCGCGTGGCTTACCGCGTTAAAACAGGAGGGCATTTTATCTCGGACGATGACATTGAGCGCCGATATTATCGCGGAATTAAAAATTTAGGTGAATATTTAGATTTGTCAGATTATGCTATCATTATCGACGCCGCCAGTATGGAGCGGCAAATTATTTTGAAGAAAGATAAAAAACGCGTTCGAGTTTTGGCGCAACCCATTTGGGAAAAGATTTTATCAATTGCAAATACAGCTACATGAAAGGCAGTTTAGTTCTAGACAAAATTGAGGCCGGCATCAAAGAGGGCAGCGCTTCAATTGCAAAAGAAGTGGAGGGAAATGTTGAGAAATATGGCATTGCGCCAGTTATTGTTCTTAACGGAAAATTAAAAAATTTGCGTGCCAAAATTATCGATTTATGCGAGTTGAAAGATTCGCTAAAATTGCTAAAAAAATATGGCTATGATGAAGATGATTTTTATCTGCTTGAAGACAAGAAGGCCAAGTATCGCGACGGTAAAGCGGTGTTGTTGCAAGGTTGTATAATTTGCGTTTGTAAAAAATCGGGAATCGTTAAAGAATATCCCGCTAACGGTGGTTCTTCTTGGGTTGATGACTTTGCCGCTGACTTAAAAAATAAATTTTTCACTAATTAATCTCATGCCAAATAACAAAAATATTCTTTTAGCAACCATGATTTCTATGGCCATTTTACTGGGCTGGACATGGTTTTATGAAAAGCCAAAAGTTGAAAAGCGCGAAGCGATGATTGAAATGCAAAAAGCTGAAATGAAAAATTCTACAACAGCAAGAGTTGCGGTTAATGGTGCTGGTTTACAAAACGGTGTTGGACAAGATTCTGTACAAGGCAATGTTGGCAAGGCTTCAAGCGGCAATGGTTTGGCGGCGCAAGATGGAAAATCTTCTATTCTTACTTTAAAAAATCGTGAAGAATTGCTTGAAAAAAGCAAACATGAACGCGTAAAAATTGAAAGTGAAAATTTGCACGGAACCTTATATTTAAAGGGCGCGCGCTTTGATGACTTAACTCTTGCCAAATATTTTCAAAAAATTGACGACAAACAAGAGGTTACACTTTTTGCACCAGCCGACAGCAAAGAAAGATATTTTGCCGATTTCGGTTGGATTTCATCTGATTCAAGCCTAGAGCTGCCTAATCCCAACACAGTTTGGAAAAGTAACGGCGCAAAATTAACCCCAACTACGCCAATAATTTTATCTTGGAGAAATAAGCAAAATGTTGAGTTTTTGCTAGAAATTGCGCTTGATGAAAATTACATGTTTGATGTTAAACAAAGTGCTGTGAACCACTCAGGCAAAGACTTCTCGCTGGCTTCTTACGGCAGGGTGAATCGCGTTTTAAATGTTGCGCATAAGCCCAATTATATTTTGCATGAAGGCTTGATTGGCGTGTTTGACGATGTTTTGCACGAAACCACCTACAAAGATATTGCCAAAGAAAAGTCGCAAAGCTTTACCAGCAAAAGCGGCGGCTGGCTTGGCATTACCGATAAATATTGGTTGAGTTCAATTATTCCTGATAAATCGGTCAATTATAAATCTGATTTTTCTTACAGCTTCAATAATCAAAACCAAATTTTTAACGCCGAATTTGTTGGGCAAGAATTTAAATTAGAAGCGGGGTCGACAATAAAATTTGATCACAAACTTTTTGCTGGGGCCAAGCAGGTGAAGCTTCTGGACAAATATTCAGCAGATTTTGACATTAAACTTTTTGATCGCGCCATTGACTTTGGTTGGTTTTATTTTCTCACTAAACCATTTTATTTTGCCATTGCTTTCTTGCATAAATTTTTAGGAAATTTTGGTTTGGCAATTTTGGCGATGACGGTTTTAATCAAGCTGGTGCTGTTTCCAATGGCGAATAAATCTTATTTAGCAATTGCGCGCATGAAAAAATTGCAGCCAAAAATTGAAGAAATTCGCAAAAAATTTAAAGATGATAAAATTGCGATGAATCGTGAAGTGATGGAAATGTACAAGCGCGAGAAAATTAATCCAGCGTCTGGGTGCTTGCCAGTATTGATTCAAATTCCAATTTTCTTTTCGCTGTATAAAGTAATTTTTGTAACACTTGATATGCGTCAGGCGCCGTTTTATGGCTGGATTCATGACCTTTCTGCGCCAGATCCTACTTCGCTTTTCAACTTGTTTGGCTTGTTGCCTTATAATGTGAGTGGCGCGCTGGCAATAGGCGTATGGCCGGTTCTCATGGGTGTTACGATGGTGTTACAGCAAAAATTAAGCCCACAAGTTGGCGATGCAACGCAGGCCAAGGTGTTGAAATATATGCCTTATGTGCTGACCTTTGTGTTGGCGGCGTTTCCTGCAGGTTTGGTAATTTATTGGACTTGGAACAACTTGCTTTCAATTGCACAGCAGTTGTTTATTACGAAGCGCGTTGCGAAGGCGAAGGAGTAGGTTTAGGAAGGTTGGCCGAGTGGCTGAAGGCGCACGCTTGGAAAGCGTGTATACTGTAACAGGTATCGCGGGTTCGAATCCCGCATCTTCCGCCATACTTTGTTGGTCCATTCCTATACATGCAAGTCTCCAGCCACTTTTGATTTTTTACCACTTTCTCTTGCGAACTTTTCTCCATTACCACCTGTCGCCACCTATAACCGCTCTGGTTATGGCTTAATCATTATGTGTCTACTTGGTTCAAAATAAATTGTATAGACAAAAGACACCATTTGTGAATTTTTTTGAAAAAAGTTAAGCCATTTAAATGTAAATATTATTTACATTTATCTTGATAATAATGTTTACAGTTAATATAATGGCCCATATAATTTTTTAAAATTGGAAAAAATATGAGCAATACATTTAAAAATCTTATAGATAGGCATCAAATCTCACAATCTGAGCTAGCTAGAATAATTGAAGTGTCTCGTCCTACCGCAATCAAAATACTTTCTGGAGAAAGAGAAATTAGAATGTCTGAGGCCGATAAGTTGGCAATGAATCTTGGTATTAGCGTTACGGAAATTTTTGGCGAAACTTCTGAAGTTGAAGTCGTGCTAAAGAAAAAATCTTCTAAGGTAAATAAAGAAGAAAAAGAGCGAATCAGTGTTCCTGCGGAAAATGTTGATAAGTTTAAAAATGCATTACTCTATATCACGCAAAAAATTGGAGCATTGCCAAATGTTGGCCAAACTGTGCTTTACAAGATTTTATATTTTTGTGATTTTGATTATTACGAAAAATATGAAGAGCAGCTAATTGGCGCCACTTATATAAAAAATCATTTTGGCCCAACTCCACGCGAGTTTTCTAAAATAATAAAAGAAATGATGGAAGATGGGCAAATAGAAGAAGTTGTAAGAAAATTTTATGATAAAGATCAGAAAGCATATCTATCAGCAAAAAATCCCGATTTATCAGTTTTCAGCGGCCGTGAGCTTCAACATATAGATGAAGAAATAGCAAGACTTGGTCATAAAACCGCTAAAGAGCTCTCTGATTTCTCGCATCAAGATATTCCATGGATTTCAACCGCAATAGGCAAAGACATTCCTTACGAAGCCGTTTTTTACCGCACTAAAGAAACCTCAGTTCGAACTTATGAAAAAGATTGAATATCGCTGTCAATTGAATATGATAAAAAGTTTATTTGAAAAATTTCAAAGTTTTACAAAGAGAAATCAAATTGTAGTTCGTGGCGTTACTTGGTTTGTGGCCTGAGATGCTACATAATCTGTCCAAGTTGATTGAGGGTTCTTGGTTGTGACATCTTTTTTTGCGGCGGGTTTTTGTTCTTCAGCTTTTCTTATTTCAGCAGCAAGATTTTGATAAACCTCTGGCGCCGGAGATGCGCTTGGCACGCCATTTTGTGCCTTTAATGGAGAGATTGCTTTAGAAAAGGCCTCTTGCAGTTCTGTAAAAAAACTTGTTCCAGCATCAATGGCAATGGCTTCCTCTGCTTCTTCAGCAATATCTTTAATTCCACCATTGGCAATTTGTCTGGCAAGTTGAATTGTTTCTATAATTGCGCCAAAAAGGCTTATACTATCATCATTTGCAATTAATGGCGCATTTTCTTTATTGTGATTTTCTTGCTGTTTCTTTTTTGCTTCTTCCTCTTTTGTTTTTTCCTCTTTTTGCCTTAGAAGCTCTTTGGTGACATCGTCGGATACGGCTTGCATTTGCGTCTGCTGCACTTGCGCTTGCGTTTGAGATTGTGCTTGCTGTGTTGCTGCCTGTGCCTGTTTTTGCGCTTCTAATGCCACTTGTGCCGCGGTTGCGGCAAGTGTTTCTGGGGCGGCTTGAGTTAAATTGGCGCTAAAAATATTGCCCGTAGTGCTGTGAATATTGCCTTCTGTGGCAGAATTGCCGCTATTGGCAGTGCCTAGTGAATTTCCTGTTGTTGTTTTTTCTGCCGCAGCGCCAGCTTGTGCTTGCGTTGCAACCGCTTCTTTCGCAGGTTTTTTTTCGCTTTCTTTGTCTGCTTTAGAAGATTTTTCTGTTGTTGCAGATTTTACTTTTTCAACTTTCTCTAAAATTTCTGCTTGTGCATTTTTTGGAATTGTTGGGCCGAATGTTGCGCCTTTTTTAATGAGGAAATCGAGGAAATCGGCGCTGCGACCGTTTTTAACTGCAACATCTAGAACTGTTTCTTGATTGTTATTTTTAATGTTAGGATTGGCGCCTTTTTCAACCAAGAATGACAAAATGTTATTGTCTTTTCCTTTAATGCCAAAGCGCGCCGCCAAGTGCAGTGCAGTGTCGCCTTCACGAACAGATTTTGCATTAAGGTTAATTGTTGGATTGGCCGCAAGCAAAGCCTCCATTGCTTTCAAGGTGCCTTTGTTGCGCAAAAGTGTTGCTGCAAGCGGACTAAGGCCAATATCGGGGTCGAATGAGCTAAAATCGGTGACGCCAGCGGCGCGCGCCATTGCAATATAGGCTTCAATATCGGCTTGAGGGTCAGCGCAGGCTAAAATAAAAAGTTTGCGCGCTACAGCTGCAGATTCTTGCGCAAAAGATTGCATCACTTCTTGCGAAATTTGCTCGGAAGATAGCGTTAAATTTTGCAGCATTTCAATTCTACGCGCAGCCATTGCAGCAAGTTCTGGGTCTGCAGATTGAGTGGAATTTTTCATTGCATCAGCCAAAGCTTGACCTTGATTTTCAAAGCCTGCAACCGCTTTTTGTTCAATTTTTGCTTTCTCAATTTTCGCTAAAGTTTCTAGGCTTTCTAACCTTGTTAAGCATTCATTTTTTTGCTCGGGAAGTTTGCGCGCAAAATCTTCCTTACTTTTAGAATTTTGAGTAGAATTTTCTTCAGAATTTTTCGACATTATGAATTACAAAAACTTAAATTTGTTCACAGAATTTATTTTTTACCTTGCGCAACCTAGAAAGTCTAGAGCGTTTGACAAAATTTATTGTGCAGAAAGCTGATTAGCAAAATTGTGATTAACATCACGGTGACCCGCTTCGTCAGCGCGCACTGCAATTATCACTTCGCGCAGAGTTGCATTTTGCGGCAAATTCCAGTAGTCAATTGCAACTTGCGGAGCCTTGATATTATTGGTTCGGCCAGCATCAATTTCTGCTAAATATTGTGTGTAACTAATGACCGCTTCTTCTTCAAAATATCCCACCACGCGATGCGCAGTTTTTGCTGAAATTAAATAAAGCACGAAGAAGAAATTGTAGAAAATTCCTTGCACTAAAATGATGAGAATCCGCTCCAGCATTGAGGGCTTGGCAATTTCAATGAAGGTCATTAAATGCATTCTTTCATTTTCAGCTTCATCGAGCAAAATTTTTATCCAGCCATGGTCGCCTTGCAATTTTCGCAAAGATTTTAAATGCTGCAACGCGCCGCCAACCATTCCCGGAACTGCGGCCACCGTTTCTAAAACCACTGCGCGATGGCCGTAGCGTTTGGCAAAAAATGTATCAGCAAAAAGGCGTAAAAATTTTACGAAGAGTAGCGCGGCATGATCAGAAATATTTTTTGGCTGATAATGCGAAGCAAGGTTTGGCGCTGCCTGACAAGATTCTTCATTATTAAATTTTTTTGGATCATTCGACATATTCATAAAATATCCTTGTGAAAAAATTTTCGTTCCAATACAAACTATTGTTGATGTCTTGTCAGTGTAATCTTTTAAAAATAAAATATGCTAAAATTATTTATCGCCAAATTTTTGTCCTTCGCCACTCTTGGATTTCTAGTAATTATAGTTTCGTGCAATTCTGCTTTTGCCTTTGGAAAATCTAACGATTTAATTTCAAATGTTGAGCCTTACAAAGCGCCAGAAATTACTGGAATTAATCAATGGTTTAACAGCAAGCCGCTTACTCTTGAAAGCCTACGAGGCAAAGTTGTTTTGGTTGATTTTTGGACATATTCTTGCATCAATTGCATTCGCACTTTGCCCCACATGAATGCTTTGCAAGAAAAATATGCTAGTCAAGGTTTGGTAATAATTGGCATTCACGCACCAGAATTTGACTTTGAAAAAAGTGCCGCCAATGTTGAAGCTGCAATCAAAAAGTTTCATATAAAATATCCAGTAGCAATGGATAATAACCGCAAAACTTGGGATAATTTTGTCAATCGTTACTGGCCCGCACATTATTTAATCGACCAAAATGGTGAAGTGGTTTATACTCATTTTGGTGAAGGTGAGTACGATGTGATGGAAAATAATGTGAAGGCTTTGCTAAAAATTTCTGGCAAAGTTGCTAAAAAATCTGACGAATCTTTTTCGGCACAAACCGCTGAAACATATCTTGGTAACTCTAGAGCCGAGCGCAACGCCAACCTTGACAAAAAACATTTTGCCTTTCCAAAAAAATTAGCTTTGCACAATTGGGCGTTAAATGGTAATTGGAAAATGGCTGAAGAATTTAGTGAGGCAGGTGATGACAAAGCCGCTCTGCGCTTGCATTTTCAAGGTAAGAAAGTTTTTTTGGTGATGGCCTCAAAAGATGAAAAGCCAATTAGCGTTGCAATAAAATTAAATGGCAAAAGCGTGGAAAAGCAAGCAGGAGTTGATGTAAAAGCATCTTCGGTAAAAGTGCAAGAATCGCGTTTATATGAATTGCTGCAGTTTAAATCTGCTGAAAAAGGTGAGTTGGAAATTACCCCAAGCCGTGCGGGTCTAAGGGTTTACGCTTTCACTTTTGGTGGATAAAAAAGAAAATCTTGCGCAAGCTCACCTTATTTCTTCTTTTTTGTAGCATTTATTTCTTCTTGCGGAATAAACTTTAACGCCGCCGAGTTAATGCAGTAGCGCATTCCACCCTTATCTTTTGGTCCATCATTAAACACATGCCCTAAATGCGAATTAGCATTTTTTGAACGCACTTCAGTACGCGGAAATCCAATTACAAAATCAGTTTTTTGCACAATATTTTTATCATCAATTGGCTTGGTAAAGCTTGGCCAGCCTGTGCCCGAATCATACTTATCTTTTGAAGAAAATAGTGGCTCGCCAGAAACTACATCAACATAAATTCCTTCTTTTTTATTATCCCAATATTCATTGTCAAAAGCGCGTTCGGTGCCATTTTCTTGCGTTACATATTTTTGCAACGGTGTTAAATTTGCAGTTTTGTCATTAGCCATAGAAATAGATGAGAGTAAGGTTAGTAGAATTATAGAAAAATATTTCATAAAGATGTTGGTGAAAAAATTGTTGTGTTTTTTAGGCGAAATTGCCCTGGTGCAATGCCAAAAAAATTGCGTTGATGAAAATTTTTTTCGGCAAAGAAATTGAAGATTTTCTTATAGCCTGTTCTTTCGCTATCGTCAAGAATCAGCGCCCCATCTGGCTTGAGAGCGTTAATAGAATTTTTTGCACAGTCGAATCTTTTTAAAGAATCGACAATGACAAAATCAAATTTGTCATAGTTAGTGGCAAAATTTTCATAGGCAGAATTAGTTAACGCATCTTCCATTAAAATTAATTCAACATTTTTTATGTTGGACTTGGCAAGCTTCAACTGCATGATTTCGCACCATTTTTTATTGCTTTCAATTGCAACAACTTTGGCAACTTTTGGGGCAAAAAATAAAGTTGAAGAGCCCGAGCCAAATTCAAAAATTGTGTGGCGTGGTTGTAATTTTGGTGTAATAAATTCAATAAAAGGATAGGTCATCCAAGGCAAGCTGGCCCCGTTTTCATCTTGCGAAAAACTCTCCAAGAATGATTTTTTCCAGCCAAGCTTGTGTTGCTGATATTGAGATTTTATAAGCGCGTATGTCAAGATTATATGTTGAATAAGAAGGTTCTGGCTTGCCAGTCGAAGCTTGCCCACAAGCGAAGACTGGTGCTGCCAGCGGGACTCGAACCCGCGACCTCTTCATTACCAATGAAGTGCTCTACCGCTGAGCTATGGCAGCTATTGTTATTCTGTTTTCGATGAGCCAGATGAGCCAGAATCTTCGTGAGAAGAGCCTGATGGTGTCGAACCCCCCTCGTCTTTGCCAACCGATTTGCCTTTGGAAGCGCTTTCGCCAACGCCGCGAGCAAGAGCTGCCCCGCCGCGAGCTACTCCTTTTACTCCTTTTACCCCGCCACGCATTGCTCTTTTTTGCACGCCTTTCAATACGCTGGTAATGTTCTTGAACATTTTGGTCGGATCAGATTTTGAGGTTGGCAATGATGATCCACCAAGTAATTCTGAAGTAATTTCGGGAATTTCGTCCATGAACTTCCATAGAAAATACATTACTAAAAAGGCTTTTGCAAGAGTTAGGATTTTCTCTCGTGGGTGACTGACGAAAAAGTCGATAATGAAAGGCAGTGAGATGCCAATAATATCAAGGCCCGGCCAGTCAGAGAAATAATTGTTGCTGACCATGCAAGCAATGCTGTCAACTTTTGGCTGAACGAGGATTTCGTTGACTCTATCGCAGTTGGGACTGTTAGTGACAATTGATTCGGTGGCGGTGTTTTTGCAATAATCAGCGCAAGAAATTGTGCGGAAAGGAGTTATGCCGTAGAAAGTTGCGCTGCCAATGAGAGTTTGATCCATGATTGAAACTAAAATTGCAATATAAGCGAAGAGAATCATTGGTTGTAGTGAGAAGCTGATAATCTGCTTTACCCAGCCTTTAAAAATTCCCTCAGTTTTTTTGAAGAGAACCAGCGGAATTACAAGTGGCGAAACATAAACCATGATAATAATGGCTAAGGCGGAAGAGAGGAAAATGTGCAGCATGCGAATGGCAATGGCAATCATCATTAAGCCAAAAAATAACAGGGCCATTGAGAAATATATGCCGATGGTGCCAGTAATGTAGCCAGCAAGAATTAGCTTAGCAATGTTGGCAGTAGAAACTTCGGGGCCAAAGCCAAGATAGCGCGCCATTTTGCAGTCGATGGTGTCGAAGATGGCAAGATATTCTTTGCCGGCGGGATAGGTGCTGGTTGAAATTAAATCAACCGTGCCGTCATCGTTCTTGACGGAGATGTCACCAAATTGACAGCCGTCGCGCTTATTGGGGTTGGGGTCAGTTTGTATTTTGAAGACAATTTGCGCAAAGGTTGTCGAGGCGCCGTAAATGCCGTCGAAGAAGCTGTCTTTCCAAGCGCTTCCGGTGGCAAAATACATGACGAGGCCAATTTTTAGCAGGAAAATTAGAATTTCAGATTTTTTAATTCCGCCACCGCCAATTAAGGTTTTTCCACCATAAATGATGATAGCAAAAGTTAGAATTAATTTTACAAAAAATAGCATTTGATCTTGAATTGTTTTGAAGAAAGAGTTTTCTTGCACTTGATCACCAATTTTGTAAATGCCGCCATGGGCGCAAGTTTCTGCTGAAGTTGGAGTGTCTCCTTTTGCAATGCATTGAGTATGTCCGGCGCGATTGTAGAAAACATTTTCGATAGTTTCTTTGACGCATTGTGCAATTGGTGCGCTAAAATGGCGGGCGCTGCCAGCAATAAAGCCAGTGCCGTAAGAAACTTGATTTTGTGAATCGCCAGTAAAATTTAAACAGGCGTAAGAAAAGTAAGGTGAGGTGATGCTGCTGGCATAGATGTAATTGGATAGGTCAGTTTTGGTGCAGTGAGTTAAATATTGGCAATAGTTTTTGCAGCGTCCAGCTTTGGTGTTGTAAGAGCAGTCTTCATTGCGAATTTCACTTTTGGTGCCGCATTTTTGACTAGCAACATCGGATACAGAAATTAAGGTATATAGGCCGGTACTAGAATTGTAGATGCCGTCTTGATAATAATTGCAAAATTCAGCACCGCCACCAACAAAGAAGTTGTAAGGACACAGACTGTAAGTTTGGGCGCAAGCAAGACTGCCATTGTCACGAGATTTTGCAGTAAATGTAATGCCGTCAATGTCGCAATTTTCGCCAACATGACAGAATTTTCTGCTGCCGCTGTAATCAATGCAGACAAATTCTCGTGCGCGATATTTACAGCAATCATAGGCAGCTTTATATTCAGCAAGACGAGGGTCGCCAACATATAATGTTTTGCCGTCACGCGGATCTTTTTGCCCAGGAAGAATAGAGAATCTGTTGCAGCGATAATTGGCGGTTTCTAGCCCCTTCATGTAGTATACTTGTGATGGATAATTTCCGTCGAAACCTTTATTTTGCGTAACATCGGGGCAGGCACTGCCTGATGCGGGACTGTCTACAACTTCAACTCCACCGTAATACCATTCGCGATAAGTTTTGTTGTTTAAGCTAAGCAGGTTAGTTTGTTTAGCTTTTATGTATCCATTAACGGCGGCCTCAACTACTGATTTATAGCTTCCTAAGTTGTTTATATATTGCTTTGGATTGGGCGACACCCATTCACCACCGCAAATTTTGGTTTCGTCGTTAACAATGGTGGCAATGCCATAAATTGTGCTTAATATTCCAAGGGTGATGCCCAGCTGGGCTGATGCAACTCCAATTGCTACGCCGCAGGCACCATTCTTGTTGACGGCGGCTTTTACGGTAGCTTTAGTAATATCAAAAACATCTTTTGTTGGCGAAGGAAGTATGCGTGGAACTGAGCTGCCGCTTTTGCAGACATTATTCATTGCGGCAAGGCTGATTTTGGTGGTTGCGTAGGCAAAGGCAATTACTGAAATGCAGACTGGGTTATCGAGTACAAATTGAACATCTTTGCCGCCATCAGTGGGGTTCCAGTCAAGGCCTTCGGGTCTGCCATCAGCGTTACAAGTGCGCTCACGGCCCAAACCGCCGTCAAATTCAGCGTAAGATTTGCTGGGTAAAAAAGAGACAAGCAGGGCGGCAAGCAAGAAGGTGGTAGTGCAGAATTTGAAAGATTGCGTTACTTTATTTATCACTTGCCGGTTCTTTCGTAAAAAATTGGTAACCAGTCGTCGGGGTCAGAGCCAACTTCGCTAATAACTTGATCGAGAATTAAAACAGTGTCAATTCTTGCTGATAAAACGCGAATAACTTCATCCATTCCAGCTAAATCAATTCGTGCAATTACGCCGTCATTATCTTGTTTAACAAGGAAGAAACGGGTGGAAGGATCAGTTGTTTTTACTAGTAGAAATTCTCGTTCAGAAAGCATGAAAACTTCGCGATAAAGTGGCGTAGCTTTTAAGTTGGGTAAGAAAATTTGGGTAGCAGTTTGTTGCACCAAAGTGTCAGAGATGCTTGATTTTGCAGCATCTTCCACCGATTGCGTCGCAAAAACCACGAAGGTGTTGAGTTTTCTTAATACTTTTAGCCAGTCTTTAATTTTGGGGGCAAAAACCGCATTGCCAATTAGCGCCCAAGCTTCATCGAGGACAATCATGGTTGGGCTGCCATCAAGTGAAGATTGAATGCGGTGAAATAAATAAAGCAGCACTGGCGCAATGCTGGTTTTGTCTTTTAAAATTTCGGCCATTTCAATGCCAAAACTGCGCGCCGAGGTGAAGTCGATTACATCTTCGGCATTGTCAAAAAGTTTGGCGTGTGAGCCGTCAGAGTGCCACATTCCTAGTCTGCCAGCAAGTGTGCCGGGGCCACTTAAACCCATGAATGGTGCAATGTTGCGCAAGCGGCGTTGTTGTTGCGGTAGTTTGTAATTACCGTTAACAGCTTCATTGATGCGCTCCATATCTTGCGGCGTAACCACTTCACCATTGGTAGTTACAAGAATTTTAATAAACTCAATTAAGAATGCTTTATTGTCATTAGTTGGTGGCAGTTGAAATGGGTTAAAGCCTGAAGGTTTGGCGGCATCGGGGACCATGTAGCGCCCGCGAATGGCGCGAATGAAAATTTCGGCGCCGCGGTCTTTATCGAAAAAGAAAAGTCGGCCGTTAAATTTTTGTGATTGCGCGCATAAAAAGTTGAGCAACACTGTTTTACCTGAACCTGTAGGCCCAATAATCATGGTGTGGCCAACATCGCGCACATGAAAACTGAAGAAGTAAGGTGTACCCGAAACCGTGTTAAACACAGTAACGGCATCGCCCCAATGATTGCGCTTTCTCTTGCCCGATGGATAATTGTGAAATGAAGCAAAAGCCGCCACATTATAAGTGTTGATAATGCAGCGCCGTGCCATAAATAAAGCATTGCCGGGCAGTTGCGCCCAAAAAGCTGGCTCCATGTTCATTTTTTCACGAACGCCAGTAATGCCCGAGTTGGATAATTCAACCACCGCCATCGACAAAGATGTTTCTAGTGCTTTGGGTGAATCTTCAATACATAAAACCGTCATGTGATGGTTGCCAAAGGCAATCTGGCCGCTCATTGCTGAGTCTAACGCTTCGTCAATTTCTTGCACTTGCGACACCGCGACATCTTCTGATTGAATTAAACGGCGTTGTTGCAATTGCATTGAGCTAATTGCAATCATGCGGTTAATGAAGGAGAAAGATTGACTGATGATAAGCTCGCATGGCATTTGCATGAAGCCATCAAAAACCCCCGCATGCGTTGATGGGCGATATTCTTTAATGGCCACCAAGCCTGCATATTTTATGCCATTGGGGTTGTGAACTTCAATTGACTTGCGACCAAAATACATGCGGCTAATTGGCAAATGATGGCCAATGTGGCAAAGTGGCATGGCAATTGGTTGTGAATAACCAGCATTGACAAGGCGCGCGAGAAATTCTAGCAGTTCAGAAAAAACACCATCTTCAGTTTCAACCAAGCCAAGAGTTTGGGCGCCGTAGTTTGAGAAGCCGTTGACAATGCGTTCGGTCATTTCGTCAAGCTCATCAAAACATTCGCGCATGTAATTTTCCCAAGCTAATTTATCGGTTTTGTGCTGAATTTTTTTAGCCATGCGCTCAAGCACTGCAACGCCCGAAGTGTCTTGGCCGCGAATAATTGTTAGGTAATGTTCGTTGACATAACTTTTGTCATCACTGTGTTTGGCGGACCATTCTTCATTGACGCGCTCGGAGAATAAGTCAGGCATGGTGCCATCGGGGAAGCCTTTTTCTTTGCGACGAATAGTGTGAAAATAAAGTGACAAATTGCCCGTGGTCATGCCTTTGAACAAGTTGTTGCGGGCGCTTTTTTTAAGGTCAATATCGACATCATCGGCGGTTTCAAAGGCAAAACCTTTAATTTTAATGATGCGGATAAATTCTTCTTTGTCGGTCAAAATTGTGTCCGAGTTCCAGTGGCAACGATATGGAATAAACA
>CANGNU010000006.1 GCA_947455365.1 Rickettsiales bacterium
TCCGAAGCATTAATGCTATCAAGCAGGCGATGCTTATGAATAGCCAGCTGGCCATAGAAAAACACTGGATATTTTGTTGCCACTTTATACCACTCAATAGCCTTTTGTTTATCGCCAGCCGCTTGCGCCGCCATGCCCAACCAGTAAGCCCCGCGCGCTAAAGTAACTGGTTGCGAAACATTTTTATAAAGCGCATCAAAGTGATTATAGGCAACTTTTGGTTTATCCATGAACCTTAGAGCAATCCAGCCCGCCGTCCATTCCGCTTCCCAAAAATCATTCGACTTCACTGGCAATTGATGTTGTGAAACTAGCGCATAGGCAATTTTATATTCGCGTTTTTTAATCATCTCGCGACCGTAGAGCCGGCGCAGGTTCCACCACTTATCAGCATATTTTGTTTCGCCAACTTTGGTAAATAAATCAAGCAGATCATCAACCTTATCTTTATTTTTATACCATAAAATTCGGTTATAAGTTAAATTCTCGTCGCCCCGCAATTTTCTAGGCACCGACAGCACAATATTGTCAATAAATTTTGGCAATTCTTTAATTTCAATAATCGCCAAAAATAATTTTTGATGGTCTTCATTAACAAAATTCATAATTCTTTTTGCATCGGAAATTTTACTATCCCACAATAAACGATTGATGCGATTAATATGGTCAAGCTCACTAAGCTTAGAACCATAACGGTTGAGAAAGTCTTGCTCATTCGCTACAATAAAATTTTCTTTCACCCAAATATCGACAATTGAACGCTGAATTTCATCAGCAATTTTTTGTCGCTCTTCTTCCAAGCCCTTGAACCGCAAGAGAAAATCGGCCTTGGTTTGCAATAAATAAAGTTTTGATTCCAAAGAAATTGCAGGATTAGATTTAAAATATTGCTCGCTCAAACGAAATGGAACATGGTCGGTTACCGCTACTTGCTCGGCCTTGCGACGCAGTTCAGCAATGTTGGGATAAAAGGGGTTGTCGTTAACGAACCGTGAAATGTCGCTAAAAGCAGTTTCGCTTAAAGCCGTGTTTGGCGCGGCTTTGCGGCCATTTTGATTACTATATTTTTGCCACAAAATTATATTAACTAAAGCCTCGTGAAAATCTGATTTTTCTGGAAGAGTTGGCTGAGCCGTTGCCACGACTGGGTTTTCAGTCTCTTCTGATACAACTTCTTTTTTTGTATCTTTAATATATTTTGCATATTGCAAAGCTTCGGCATAATTTTCTTTCTCTAAAGCTGCGGCAATTTTATGCAAATGTTCGGTATCTTCGGTTGAAAGATTTTTCCATAATCTTGGCGTGATTGGCTTAGTCTCTCTAGCATTTGCAGCGCTAAATAAAAAAACCGCCGCCAAAAAAACGGCAAAAAAACGCATGATTTTAATAACTTTTTCGCCCACTGTTATTTGAGAAATTAAATTTTTATTGAAGATTTATAATTTTTTATGAGTATAGTATTAAAGATCTAAATTAAAAACCCTCAAAATTTAAAATTTACAATTTTTCAAAAATGCATTTTTTCCAGCAATTATTAATTAAGTTATTTAACCAAGAAGTTGGCTGCGATGAATTCGGCAACACTTATTTTGAATCAAAAACAGGTAAGCGCTTTATTGTTTATAAAGGCATTGCCGAGCCGTCAAAAATTCCTGCTGAATGGCATGGCTGGATTCACTATTCTAGCAATGTTGCGCCAACTAACATTAACACCAAAAAACATTCTTGGCAAAAAATTCATTTACCAAATTTAACTGGCACGCAATACGCTTACTCGCCAAAAAATTTTAAAAATTCTTCTATTGCAAAAGAGCGCAAACCATATGAAAGTTGGCAGCCAAAATAGGTAGCAAAATTTATTCAAAAAATAAAATTATGAAACATAGCAATTATTTTGAAATTATCGTCGGAACTTTTGTTTTAGCTTGCGCTGCAATTTTCTTTTTTAACTCATTTAAAAGCGCCAAAATTAAAACTTCTGGTGGCTATAATTTAGTTGCAAAATTTGACAATGTTGGCGGCGTTGAAGCGGGCAGCGATGTTAAAATTGCTGGTGTAAAAATTGGCATTGTTGAAAATAACTTGCTCGACAAAGAAACCTATCGCGCCGTTACCACTCTAATTGTCAACAATGATGTAAAGCTTCCTACAGACTCATCGGCAAAAATTGTCAGCTCTGGTTTAATTGGCGATAAATTTCTAGAAATCACTCCGGGTGCTGATGAAGAATTTTTAAAAAATGGCGATGAACTTCGCTTCACCCAATCATCAGTAAATTTTGAACAATTGCTTGGCAAATTTATGTTTAGTGGCGATAAAAAAGACGAAAAGAAAGATGAAAACAAATAAAATTTTATTATTAGCATTTTTATTATTAGCTTCGCAACCATTGCCGTTGCTAGCGCAAGACATTGCAGCAGAAGCAAATTCTGCAGAAAATTCTAGCGAAAGTAAATTAACTTTGGACAAAGTTGATTCGTCGCGCTTCTACAGCAAAGCGGTTTTGCAGCTGCTTAATAAAACTACCGCAAAAACCACCATTGCTGAAATTAAAGTTGGTGAATCGGTTGAATTAGGAAAGCTAACCATTGTGGTGCGCAAGTGCTGGCAAGCTCCCATCGACCAAAAACCTGACAGTCGAATTTTGCTCGACATCTCTGAAGTCAAGGCTGACGGCATTTCATCACGCATTTTTTTTGGCTGGATGATTTCTTCAAGCCCTTCAATTTCAAGTCTTGAGCACCCAATTTATGATGTAACTGCGCTTAGTTGTAAAAGGTAATGGGTTGCCGCGCCCTTTAAAATTGGCGCAAAATAACTTTCTTCAAAAAAATAAATGCCAAAAATAATCGAAATTCTCACCGAAAAAATTTCTGCTCATAGCGCCGAAATTGAAAATTGGTTTGCACAAAAATTTCAAGAAAATCCTGCTAATTTTTATAATTCTGTCGATTTACGACATGCTGATTATAAAATTGCACCAGTTGATACAAACTGCTTCCCTGCTGGCTTCAACAACCTTTCTGCAACTTCAAAAATTCACGCCAAAAATATTGCTGAAAAATTTCTTACACAGCATTTTCCTAATGCAAAAAATATTCTTATAATTCCCGAAAATCACACGCGCAATTTTCGTTACTTAGAAAATATTTTAGTTTTGCAAGAAATTTTACAAGGAGCAGGAAGACTTGTGGTTGTTGGTTCGCTCATTGATGAGTTGAAAGAAAAAACCGTAATTGATTTAGAAAATGGCGCGCAAATTACACTGAATCCGTTACAAAAAAATGGCGCACAAATTCTTACCGCAGAAGGCTTTGCACCAGATTTAATTATTTTAAATAATGACTTAACTTCTGGCGTTCCAGAAATTTTGCAGAATCTTGCAACACCCATTACACCCGCTACAGCACTGGGCTGGTACCAGCGCACCAAGTCACAACATTTTACAATTTACAATAAGTTGGCAGCAGAATTTGCGCAAATTATTGGCATCGACCCATGGCTCATTTCATCAATGCACCGCTCGTGCCACGAGGTTAATTTTAAAGAACAAACTGGCATTGAATGTTTAGCAAAATATGTTGATGAATTACTTGTGGCGCTGAAAGAAAAATATCGCGAATATGGCATTGAAGGTGAACCTTATTGCTACATTAAAGCCGACAATGGCACCTACGGAATGGCGGTTATGCCAGTTTTTTCTAGTGAAGATATTCTTGAAATTAACAAGAAAGAGCGCAATAAAATGAACATGCTTAAAGGCAGCATTGTCAACACTCAAGTGATGATTCAAGAAGGTATAAAAACCATCGATAGCATCAACAACAAAATTGCTGAACCAATGATTTACATGCTTGGCGGCCAAGTTGTTGGAAATTTATTTCGCGCCAATGAGCAACGCAATCAGCTAGAAAGCTTGAATAGCGCGGGCGCAAGCTTCTTTGACTTAACCGAATTAAACGAAAATGAAATTAATTTAGGTGCTGATAAAAAAAATATTGCAGCAGTTTACTCGGTAATGGCGAGGCTGGCGGCGCTTGCCGCCGCTAAAGAAATTGGGGCGCTTGCTGCGGCTAAAGAAATTAACAACCTTAAATAACAAAAGAACAATGAACAAAAACCGTAAACCTTTAATTGGCGTAGTTCCAGACTATCGCGAAGGCTCGCCAAAATGCTATTCAACTCGCCCACATTTTGTACTGCGCTGCAATTATGTTGAAATGCTAATCAAGTCCGAAGCCACTGTTTTCATGCTTCCATACGATTACAGCTCCATCGATACTTACCTCAACATGATTGACGGCTTAATGATTGTCGGCGGCTTTTTTGACATTCACCCCGAGCGCTATGGCGAAAAATCATTACACCCCGAAACCTTACTCAACAAGACTCGCGAAGATTTTGAATTTGCTCTTGCCGAGAAAGCCTTCAAAACCGAAATGCCCGTTTTTGGCATTTGCAACGGCATGCAATTAATCAACATTGCCTATGGCGGCGACATTATTCAACACATTCCCGATGCTGGAAATTTTATTATCCACGAACAAAGTAAAGTGGCCGGCATGGAAGACAGCTCTAAGGCCTATCACGATGTTGAAATTGCTGAAAAAACTTTTCTGCACCAAATTGTACAAGAAAAAATTATCAAGACCAACTCGTCGCACCATCAAGGAGTAAGAACCGCAGGCAAAGGCCTAAAAGTTTGTGCCCGCGCCTCTGATGGAATGATTGAAGCAATTGAAGACCCAACACATGCCTTCCGCCTAGGCGTACAGTGGCACCCCGAGTTTGATGTTTCTTCTGCCGATCGCAAAATTTTCGAAAGTTTTGTCGATGCTGCAAAAAATTATCGCATCAAACATATTTTGTAAATTTGACAAGATGTAAAATATGAATTAGAATAAGCGTTGCGCTCTACTCTCGCCTAAAAATATGGCCTGAAAACGCAATATAAAATTTTTGACCAATAAAAATTTTGTCAATAAATTTTGTTTATTAAAATAATAAATCAATGACAGTTAAAAAAGATAACACCGCCGAAACCCTTGCCAACAAAGGCTATAAGCCCAATGTTGAAACGGTAAAAAAAGACGCAATTGCCGCAACCCCTGCCGTTAAAGGCTCTAAGCCAGTTGCCGAAAAAGGAATTCGCATTGCCAAAGTAATGGCCCACGCTGGCGTTTGCTCACGCCGCGACGCTGAAGCGATGATTCTTGAAGGTCGCGTGCAAGTAAATGGCGTTGTCATCACTACTGCCGCAACGCTTATCACCGATCAATCAATTAAAGTTGACGGCAAATTAATTCAACAAACCAATGATGTCCGCATTTTTATTTTTCACAAACCTGCAGGCATCATCACTACAGCCAAAGACCCGCATGAGCGCAAAACCATTTTTGACTTATTGCCAAAAACCATGCCCCGCGTTATCACCATTGGCCGCTTAGACTACAACACTGAAGGCCTTCTGCTGCTTACAACAAACGGCGATGTTGCCCGCTTCATCGAGTTGCCAAAAACCGCATGGATTCGCAAATATCGCGCCCGCGTTTTTGGCACACTTAACCACGAACGCCTTAAAAAATTAGTCAACGGAATCACTGTTGACGGGGTTCGCTACGGTTCCATCAAGGTTGAAGTTGATGTAGAAAAAGACTCAAATTCTTGGCTAACAATTTCTATCACTGAAGGAAAAAATCGCGAAATTCGCAAAGTGATGGAAGAGCTGGGGCTGAAGGTAAATCGCCTTATCCGCACTAATTTTGGCCCATTTTCTTTGGGCGATTTAAAGGTTGGTGAAGTGCGTGAAATTGCTCGCAACAATCTTAAAAATTATTTGGGCGAAGATTTTTTTTAATAAAATAAATTCTATCTAAAAATTAACCTAGGCTAAGGACATTTTGGCTGAGCGAAGCTGCGCTTCGAGACACTCAAAATGTCCTTAGCCTAGGTTAATTTTTAGATAGAATTTATTTTATTAAAAAAAAATCATCTAAAAACTTCCAAAATATTTTTTCTTGTGTAATATTTTTTTTCACGGCAAAACCAGCATCGCTGTTTGCTGTATCTATTGAAACACCGAACGACAATAACGAACAATTAAGCAACAAATGAAAAGAAGAGTAGTAATCACCGGCATCGGAGCCGTTACACCATTAGCTGCAACAGCAGAATTAACTTGGAAAAAACTTAT
Source organism: Rickettsiales bacterium (assembly GCA_947455365.1). Lineage (GTDB taxonomy): Bacteria > Pseudomonadota > Alphaproteobacteria > Rickettsiales > UBA1997 > CAMCFD01. The sequence continues at coordinate 6,194 of CANGNU010000006.1, forward strand.
CAATGGCCAATCTGGCCTTGGCAGAATTACCATTTTTGACCCAACTGAGTCACCTTGCAAAATTGCTGGCGAAGTAGCAATGGCACAGGCCGGGGCCCCAGACGACGATAACTTTTTTAATCCCGACAAATATATTGAAGTAAAAGAACAGCGCAAAATGGATCGCTTCATTCACTTTGCCGTTGCCGCCGCAGACCAAGCCATTGCTGACTCGGGCTGGGTTGCTGAAACTGAAGAACAAAAATATCGCACCGGCATCATGATTGGCTCGGGCATTGGTGGCTTACCAATGATTGAAAAAACCGTTGTTGCCATGAAAGAAAAAGGCATTCGCAAAATTAGCCCATTTTTTATCCCTGCAAGCCTTATCAACCTTGCTTCTGGACAAGTTTCAATTAAACATGGTTATATGGGACCAAACCACGCAACAGTTACCGCTTGTGCCAGCGGCAGCCACGCCATTGGCGACTCTGCGCGCATGATTGAACATGGCGATGTAGATGTGATGGTCTGTGGTGGCGCTGAATCAGCTATCTGTGAAGTGGGCATTGGCGGTTTCGCCGCTTTGCGCGCACTTTCAACTAACTTTAATGAAAATCCAACAGCAGGTTCTCGCCCGTGGGACAAAGACCGCGACGGTTTTGTAATGGGTGAAGGCTCAGGAATATTGGTTCTAGAAGAATATGAGCATGCTAAAAAACGCGGCGCAAAAATGTATGCCGAAGTAATTGGCTATGGCCTTTCTGGCGACGCTTACCACATCACCGCCCCTGAAAGCAGTGGTCGCGGCGCAGTTCGTGCAATGCAGCAAGCTTTAACTCAAGCTGGCATCACTCCTGATAAAATTGACTACATCAACGCCCACGGTACTTCAACCCCTTTGGGCGATGAAATTGAAGTTAATTCAGTGAAAAAAGTTTTCGGCGACCACGCTTACAAGCTTTCAATGTCTTCAACCAAGTCATCAATCGGCCACTTGCTTGGCGCGGCGGGCAGTGTTGAAGCAATTTTTAGTGTATTGGCAATTCGTGATAAAGTTGCGCCACCAACATTAAATCTTGAAAATCCATCAGAAAATTGCGATATTGATCTTGTTGCAAAAACTGCAAAAAATCGTCAAATAGATTTCGTTATGTCTAACTCTTTTGGCTTTGGCGGCACTAACGCCTGCGTTATTTTCAAGCGAATTTAAAGATTAATTAATGTTTACAAAAAGCATTGCCAAAATCTGCGTTTACTTTTCAGCAACTGTACTTTGCTACATTTTGCTGCTGCTTGGAGTTATCACTTATTTTAACTCACCAAACAGCTATCACCAAGAAGATAAACGCTTCGTAATTGAAAAAGGCATGACTTTTCGTCAAGTGGTTGAAAAACTTCATGAAGAAAAAATTATCAAAAGCCCCAACACTTTCCTTTATTTGTCGCGCTTAATTAAAGGGCCAAATTTTAAAGTTCGTTATGGTGAATATTTTTTCGAACGCAACATTTCTTACTATAAAATTCTTAATAAAGCCATTCACGGTTACATTTTCTTCCATAAAATTACTGTAGCTGAAGGCTTGTCTAGCAAAAGCGCAGTGGCTATTATCAATGGTGCAGCAGGCTTGGTTGGAGAAAAAATTCCTAATGTACGAGAAGGCAGCATTCTACCCGAAACCTACTTCTATTCTTTCAATGACCATAAAGCGGTCATGTTAAAAAGAATGCAAACAGCCATGCAAAAAGCAATTGACCAACTATGGGAAACGCGCGATCCAACCATTCCAGTTAAAACTAAGGAACAGGCAATTATTCTTGCTTCAATTGTTGAAAAAGAAACTGGCATTGCTGAAGAGCGACCAAAAGTGGCTTCGGTCTTTACCAATCGCTTGCGCAAAGGCATGAAGTTGCAATCTGATCCAACCATCATCTACTCTTTTTCTGGCGGCGATAAAAAGCTTGAGCGACCAATCAGAATGAGCGACATTCGCAATAATTCTCCCTTCAATACTTACTTTGTTTATGGCTTACCACCTGCGCCAATTTGCAATCCGGGTTTGGCTTCAATTAAGGCAGTATTGAACCCTCCAGCAACTGAATATCTCTACTTCGTGGCTACAGGCACTAATGGCGGGCATTACTTCTCTTCCACCATCAAAGAGCATAACGACTATGTCGCTAGATATCGCGGCGCAATGCAAAGCAAACAGCAAGAAGGCGCTGCAAAGGCTTCCAACACTGAGCCAAGCAATGCCGAACCTGAACATGAACGATCGACCGATTAAATCATGACTCTCTACAAAAAAATTGCCGTCATTGCCGCTGAAAATAACAAAAATGCTGCGGAGAAAAAAAACCTGCTCATTAAAAAATACGGCTTCCATGAATTCACGCCAAGCCTTGATGGCATTGACTTAATCATTGCACTTGGTGGTGATGGAACCATGCTACATTTGCTACATCAATTTGAAAAAAACCCCATTCCTGTTTATGGAATTAACTGCGGCACTGTTGGTTTTTTGATGAATGTTTTCAATGAAGAAAATTTGCTCGAAACTTTAAGAAACACGCAGGCTTCTACCCTACACCCGCTTCGCATGGAGGCAATTACCGAAGATGGAAAAAAACATAGCCACATTGCCATTAATGAAGTTTCTTTACTGCGCCAATTAAGTCAGGCGGCAAAAATTAGCATAAAAGTGAATGGCTATGAACGCTTGAAACGCCTTGCTGCAGACGGCATTCTGGTTGCAACATCTGCTGGCAGCACCGCTTACAATCTGTCATTGCGCGGCCCAATCATTCCCTTTGGTGCTAAAATGTTGGCTTTAACGCCCATCAGCCCATTTCGCCCACGCAATTGGCATGGCGCAATTTTGCCCGCAGAAAGTGTAATTGAATTTGTAGTGGAAGATTTTAAAACCCGCCCAGTCAGCGCCACTGCTGATTATACCGAGGTTAGAAATGTGAAAGAAGTAACGGTGCGTGAAGATTCATCGCTAAAATTTACCCTGCTTTTTGACCCCAATCATTCACTAGAAGAGCGAATTATTCGCGAACAATTTGTTAGCTAAAGCGACGCTTTTTAATAAAGTTTTTTTTCGCCTTAAACTTTTTCGCGGCAAATTCTGGTAATTCCGTTACAATTTCTAACTTCTTCCCAAAATAATCTGAAAGCTCTATTTTGTAGGCGTGAAGGCACATTCTTTTGCAAACAGTTTTGCGACAACAGTCAATTCCACCATATTTTACATCATTAACCACCGCGTGACCAATTTCTTTGCAGTGAACCCGCAGTTGGTGGGTGCGGCCGGTAATTGGCTTCAATTCCATCAATGAATAATCTTCAAAATTTTTCAGCACTTTGTAATGCGTTACGGCCTCTTTGCCGTTGGCCATATCTGGGTAAACTTTTTCATTTTTACCAACAAATTTTTTCAGCAGCGGAATATTTACTGTGCCTTCATCTTTTTTAGGAAGGCCCGCAACCAGCGCCAGATAAGTCTTGCGCATGGTTTTCTCTTTGAAAGCTTTAGTCAAAAATTCGGCGGCAATTTTATTTTTGGCAATTAGCAAAATGCCGCTGGTGTCTTTATCTAGGCGGTGCACCAGCTGTGGCGTTTCTTGCAATTTTATTTGCGCGGGAAAGTTTTTTAGCTCTTGAATAATATCATCGACAGAAATTTCAATGCCGCTGCCGCCTTGAGTAGCAAGGCCTGATGGCTTATTAATCGCCATCATATTTTCATCTTCATAAACCACATGCGATAAAAAATTGCGCACTTTTTCGGCGGAAATTTTGGGCTTTTTCTTTTCGCCTTCTAAGCGAATTTGTAAATCGGCGAAAATTTCGATAGCGTCTTCATCGGCGGTTTTGTAGGACGCATCAACCCTTGCTTCATTCACTTTAACTTTTTTCTCGCGAATTAATTTTTGCGCGAGACCAAAAGAAATGTCGAATTTTTGACAGAGAAATTTGTCAAGGCGTAATCCTGCGAGTTCTTTATCTACTTGAATTTGTGGCATGTTGTTAATTGGTTGAATATGGAATCGAATTAATTTAGCGAAGGGAATTCATTTCTGAAGACTGACTAGCTCTGCCCCTCAAACAGCTGAGCCCATCAAGTATTTAAGCGAGCGTAGCTCGCGATGGTCTCAGAACTCGGTTCAGAGCTAGTCAGTCTTCAGAAATGAATTCCCTTCGCTAAATTAATTCGATAAGTTTTTTTTCGAACTTTCACCTAAATAAAAATTATTTTCATCAGATAAAATCCAAAAAATACGAATAGTAACGCCAATGATACAGAAGCAAAAGCATAAGTAAAGGCTAGAGCTTCATGGCCTGCTGTGAAGAGACGAAAAAAGTCGAGGGAGAAAGATGAAAAAGTGGTGAAGCCACCGAGAAATCCAATGAGAAGAAAATTTTTTAATTTTGGATCAAACTGATTAAAATTATGCACTGCAAAATAATAGAGAATGCCTGCCAATAGCGAGCCGACAACATTAATCACCAAAGTGTGCCAAGGAAAATTGGCGCAATTTGTGCCGCGCAAAAGCTTAAGAATAAATTCTGATGAAGCGTAGCGCCCTAGAGTACCAAGGGCGCCTCCAATTGTAATTAGAAGTATATTCATCATTTGCGCAGGCGTTTGAAACCAGCGTCAAGATCTTCTTTTAAATCCTCAACATCTTCCAAGCCAATATTGATGCGCAGGCAAGTGCGGTCAGCGTAAGGCCATTTAGTCACCGCGCGCGAAACTTCAAAAGGCAAAATAAGCGATTCATAACCACCCCAAGAATAGCCCATGCCGTAATAATGCAGCTTGTCGAGCATTTTTGCCAAAGATTCTTTCGAGTATTTTTTATCAAGCACAATTGAGAACAAGCCTGCAGCGCCAGTAAAATCGCGCTTCCACAAGGCGTGGTTAGAATCAGAAGGCAAAGCTGGGTACAAAACTTTTGCAACTTCTGGGCGCTTTTCAAGCCACGAAGCCATATCTAGTGCCGATTTGAAGCAATGATCCATACGAATTTTTGCCGTGCGCATTCCGCGTTGCACCATGTAAGAAGTAAATGGCGCCGCGGTTACAGCCATGTAACGGAAGGCTTCGTACATTACGCGATAATGTTTTTCGTGAATGGTAATTGCACCCATCATCATGTCAGAATGGCCGTTAATATATTTGGTAAGTGCCGTCACCACTACATCGACGCCATGTTCTAATGGTTTAAAATAAATTCCACTGGCCCAAGAATTATCTAAAATTGTTACAATTCCATGTTTTTTTGCCACTTTGCAAATAGCCGCCACATCTTGAATATCATAGGTTAGCGAGCCGGGACTTTCCATGAAAATTACTTTGGTATTTTTCTTAATCAGCTTTTTAATATCTGCACCAATATCTGATGGAAAATAAGTTGCTTCAACACCATATTTTTTCAAGAATTTATCAACAAAACCGCGAGTTGGTGAGTAAATGCTGTCAATCATTAAAACATGATCGCCTTGCTTTAAAAACGCCACCAAAGCAGTGTTGATGGCCGCCGCGCCCGATGAAGTAACAAAAGAATTATAGCCACCGTCAATTTCAGTAATGGCTTTTTCAAGAGCAAAATTGGTTTGCGTGCCGTAGCGCCCATATTTTAATTCGTAAGGCTCAACAAGGTCATTGTTAGAATAACCGCGCTCTGCATACATTAAGTCTTTCAGGGTTGGAAAGACAATTGTTGAGCTTTGGTAAATTGGCGGATTAACCATCCAGCCTTGCTCTTTTGGGTTACGACCTGCGTGAACTATTTTTGTTGCCTCGCGAATTCCTTTTTCCATTTCTAACTCCTATTCAATTAATGACTGCGATCCCCCACAACCAGTGCGCCCAACTTCTTCTTGCCCAAAATATGAACATGAAAATGCGGCACCGATTGCGAAGCATCAGAACCGATATTGCTAATGATGCGATAACCAGATTCTTGCAAACCCAAGCTACGCGCCACTTCAGCAACTTTTTTAAAAAACTCAGCAACTTCTTCAGCACTGGCCTTACTGACAAAATCGGGCAGATTAACAAATTCACCCTTTGGAATAACCAATACATGAACTGGCGCCGCTTTGCCAATATCGTGAAAGGCTAAAATGTTAGAATCTTCGTAAACCTTGCCGCACGGCACTTCGCCGCGAATTATTTTAGCAAAAATGTTATTTTTATCATACATATTAACTGCGCAATAAAACTTTTAAATCACCCAAATTTTTGGTGATGTTACGAAAAATTACCTTCAACTCTTCGCGCTGCTCTTTACTTAAAGAATAGTTTTGCGGCGGATAATCGGCCAGATTAGAGGTTGAAAGCGAGTTTAAACTTTTACTTGGCGCGAAAGATAAGTCAACAAAAACATCAGCCGCGCCTTCGCTTTCAAGGATTGCCGCCGCTTGCGCTAAATCTTCCATAAAATTATGACCAGTCGCCGAGCCGCCATCTTCATGGTGCGCCGAGTGTTTTTCTGCATCAGAAAAGCCCGCCGCCAAAATAATATCAATATCTTCTTCTTTGTGAGAATCTTGTTTGCGTTTTTTCAGCAACTTCTGCAAACCCGCAATTGTGTAGCCGTCATCGTGCAAAAACTTTTTGATGCGCTTCAAAACTTTAAACTGCTTATTGTAATAATAACGCCGGCCACCTTTGCCAATTTCTGGTTTAATTTGCGGAAATTGCTCTTCCCAAAACCTGATCACATGCGCTTCAACGCCCAATTCGTGCGCAACATCGCCAATCGATCTTTTTTTATCGATGCCAAAATCTTCTGCTAAATTTTCAATTTCTCGTGCAATATCGCTGCTCATGTTATGCGTTTTTTATATTCCCAAGATAAATGCCGAATTAGCACGCCGCACACTGCGGTTAAAGGCGTTGCCAATAGCACGCCAATAAAACCAAAAATTACCCCAAAAACAAATAGTCCGAAGACAATCCACACGGGGTGCAAACCCACTTTTTTGCCAATTAATTTTGGCGTTAAATAATTTGATTCAAGCATTTGTCCAAAAACAAAAACCAATGCAATTGTTAGTAAACTCATAAAATCAAAACCCCATTGAAAAAACGCCACAAACATTGCCACAACAAAGCCAGTCAAGGCGCCAACATAGGGAATAAAAGTAAGAAAGCCAGTAATTATGCCAATTAAAAAACCAAAATTTAAACCAGCAACGCTTAATAAAATGGAATAAATTAACGCCAAAACCAAGCAGACATTAATTTGCCCGCGAATATATCCCGACAAAACTTCATCAATTTCATTCATAATTTTTTTACTAGAATCAGCAATGCGCGAAGGTAGGTAATTATTGATTTTCTCCACTAAAATATTCCAATCTTTCACCAAATAAAAAATTAAAATTGGCGTGATAAAAATTAGCGACAAAATATTGACAAAAGCCACCGAAGAAGAAACTGCGTTCAGCGCAAAATTTTCTAGAAAATTTATAATTCGCGAGGAAATATTAGCCTTGTTCAAAACATCAACCAAGTCAGCATTGACGGCAATTCCCGCCTCATTTAAAATTGCTGCACATTTTGGATAAATCTCACTAACAATAATTTGAAAATATTGCGGCAACGATAAAATTAAAGCGCTAGCTTGCTGATAAATAATTGGTAAAAGCATGTAAGAAATTGCCGCAAAAACTGCAAAAAATAAGCCAATAATTAACAAGGCAGAATTGGCTCGCGACATTTTCTGACTTAGCCTTCCAACCAACGGATGCAGAAAATAAGCTACAACAAAAGAAAAAATAAACGGTGCCAATATTGATCGAATCAAGTAAATGCAGCCAGCAAAAACTATCGCAATTAACGCACTGATAATAATTTTATCTCTGGTTATCATTTTATAGTTAATGAATAAAGATTAGCATTTTTCTGCGTCAAACTAAAGCCAACTTTGGCAAAAGAGTCAGCAATATCAACATCTGGCGGCACTATCACTGTAATTGACGCCCGAACATAATCAGCAGAAATTGACTCAATATTCATTTTACTAATTAAGCTATTACCCTCAATGCGCCCTTTAATCATCAGCCAATCACCCAATTGATTAATGGGAATTTCAACCGCCAAAACTCGTTCACCATCAACCATTTTTTCACTATTTTTTAGCCCAAGCAAGTATTCTACTGCCTTACTTGCCACCTTCTCCATTAATTCTTGCTCATCAAGATTTTCTGAATTGACAAAACTTAAACGCGCCTGCGATTTACGCAACCTATCAAAACTGCGCACCATAACGCTGACCTTATTATTTGTAGCATCGTAAGAAAATAATAAAAAATAAATTACACTGCCTTGATATTTAGAAAGCAGTGGCATCAAGTCAGTTGTGGTAACCTTGTTAACATTTTCTACACTGACGGTTTGAACATTTTCAGAATCGGGAACGGGAATTACAAAATTATCATTGTCATTTAAAGCCTTACGAATAGCCACTCGCCAATCATTGCTAGATTCCCACAATAAAGTTTTTCGCTGCAAAACTTTTACTGGAATAATAATTGCTGCAGTTCCCACCTCTTCTTTTACAACTACAGGCTCAACACTTTTTTGGTTTTTCTGCGCTAAAATATGTTCGACAA
>CANGNU010000007.1 GCA_947455365.1 Rickettsiales bacterium
CAATTGTTTGCCCCATTTTTCCAGAAATTCCAGTTACGCCAATTTTCATAATTTTAGTTTTGATTATCGAGAAAAGTTAATTGCAAAATAGTATGTTTGAAAAAATTTTAAATCAACTAACTCTTTTTTCGCGCACAAATTAATGATTGAATTTATTGATATTATGCCATTTCTCATTAACAACTACACATACAAAGTTTGTCATCCTCGCGCAAGCGGGGATTGCTTCTTTGTTGCAAATGGGAAATGACATTATATGAGCAAGAAGCTCAAATTAAATTGCCAAAAAAACAGCCCCTCATAAATATTCCTCGCGCAGAAAAAATTTGAGCAGGCGTAAAACTGCTCTGACCATGCTCTGAGCCAAGTTCTGAGATCATCGCAAGCTGCGCTTGCATAAATGCTTGATGAGCTCAGCTGTCTGAGGAATGGTCAGCGCAGTTTTACGCCGCCAAGCAAGATTTTAACAATAATCTAAATATATTGGGTGAAATTCAAGCCAATAACAAAAATTTTCCCCCCATAAAATTTGCCAATAGCAAAGCCCAAATTTTACTTGCACTTGGGCAAAGAGCGATGTAAATTTGCTGGCAGTTAACAGCGTTGTAGAATCTTGGTGAAATAATCCAAAATTACACCCTCTGCACTAAATTAAATTCAAGAATTTCAAACATGACAACTACTCTTCAACCCTTTAAAATTGCCGTTTCTAAAGACATCGTTTCGGTGTCAATTGCTGATGAGATGAAGAAATCTTATCTTGATTACGCCATGAGCGTAATTGTAGCACGCGCTATCCCCGATGCCTGCGACGGCTTGAAACCAGTGCATCGCCGCATTCTTTATGCCATGTATGAAGGTGGTTATGACCATAATAAAGCGTTTAAGAAATCGGCAAGAATTGTTGGTGAAGTGATGGGTAAATATCACCCACATGGTGACTCGGCAATCTATGAGTCTCTAGTGCGCATGGCACAAGATTTTTCAATGCGATTGCCGCTAATTAACGGGCAGGGTAACTTTGGTTCAATTGATGATGATCCGGCAGCGGCCATGCGTTATACAGAGTCTAGGCTTGAGAAGGTTACGCATACTATGCTTGATGACCTTGACAAAGACACTGTTGACTTTGTGCCCAACTATGACGGTTCTGAACGCGAGCCAAAAGTTATGCCGGCACGCTTTCCAAACTTGCTGGTGAACGGCTCGGGCGGCATTGCGGTGGGCATGGCAACTAACATTCCGCCGCACAATTTGGGCGAGGTGATTGACGGCGTTCTGGCTTACATCGACAATACTGAAATTACCGTTGATGACTTGCTAAAAATTATTCCCGGCCCCGATTTTCCTACTGGAGGAATTATTCTTGGTCGTGGCGGATATGACTCGGCGGCTCGCACGGGGCGTGGCTCTGTGGTAATGCGCGGTCGTCACAAAATTGAGAAAATGAGCGGCGGTAAACAGGCAATTATCATTACCGAAGTGCCTTACCAAGTCAATAAAGCCAAGCTTGTAGAGAAAATTGCCGAATTGGTGAAGGACAAAAAAATTGAAGGAATTACCGATTTGCGCGATGAATCATCTCGTGATGGAATCCGCGTGGTTATTGAGTTGCGCCGTGATGCAATGGAAGAAGTTATTATCAACCAACTTTATAGTTATACCGTTTTGCAAAGCAATTTTGGCGTGAATATGTTGGCGCTAAACCACGGCAAACCTGAGCTGCTGAATTTGCTTGATGTAATTCGCATTTTCACAAACTTCCGCGAGACAGTGGTGGCGCGGCGTACCAACTTTTTGCTTGGTAAAGCGCGCGATAAAACTCACATCTTAATTGGCTTGGCTGTAGCGGTGGGCAATATTGATGAAGTGGTTGAGCTGATTAAAAAATCGAAAGATGCAGCAGAAGCGAAAGAGGCTCTACTCAAGCGCAGCTGGCCTGCAGACACAGTTTCAACTATCATGAAATTGGTGCAAGACAGGGGCAATATTATTAAAGATGGCAAGTTTTATTTTACCGAAATTCAAGCAAAAGCAATTCTTGATATGCGTCTTGCGCGCCTTACTGGGCTTGAGATGGACAAGATTAACGAAGAGTTGAAAAACTTGGCGGCAGAAATTGCGGGCTACTTAGAAATTCTTGCTGATCGCAATAAATTAATGGCGGTAGTTAAACAAGAATTACGCGAAATTAAAGACCAATTTGCAACGCCGCGCCGCTCGAGCATTGAAGATAGCGAGTTTGAAGTGGATATGGAAGATTTAATTCCGAAAGAAGATATGGTAATTGTCGCGACGCTTAACGGCTATATTAAGCGCGTGGCACTTTCGGCTTATCGCACGCAAAAGCGCGGTGGGCGTGGTCGCAGCGCAATGGATGTTCGCGAAGAAGATATTGCGACAGATATTTTCGTGGCTAATACGCACACGCCAATTTTGTTTTTCTCAAGCAAGGGTAAATGCTATAAATTGAAGGCCTATAAACTGCCGCTGGGCAATCCACAAGCGCGCGGACGGGCTTTGGTGAATTTGCTGCCAATTGACCAAGATGAGAAAATTTCAACAATTTTGGTATTGCCAGAAGATGAATCGAAATGGAATGATCTTAGCATCATCTTCGCTACAGCCAGTGGCGATGTGCGCCGCAACTCGATGGATCAATTTGCCGATATTCGCTCGAGCGGCAAAATTGCCATGAAGCTTGAAGGCTCTGACGCCTTGATTGGAGTGAATTTGTGCAGCGACAAAGAAGACATTTTACTCTCGACTAAAAACGGCAAATGCATTCGTTTCCCTGTTGAAAAACTGCGCATTTTCCAAAGCCGCAGCTCTACGGGCGTAAGGGGCATTAAGCTTGATGCGAAAAATGAAGTTATGGCAATGTCAGTGTTAACTCACGCGGGCGATGATTCTGAATTGAAGGAAAAATATTTAAGCATTGACCTTGAAAAGCGCTTGGCTGTAAAAGAGGCGCTGGTATTCAATAAAAAATTAGCAGAAAATCCTTCTGACGATTTATTAGTGCAACCAATGGCGGTACCACAAATTAAAGGCTCTGAGCTTGCTCAAGAGGTTATTGAAAAAATGGCGCTTGATGAAGAATTTATTTTCACCATTACTGAAAACGGCTATGGCAAACGCTCTTCGGCTTATGAATATCGCATTACTAACCGCGGTGGCTCGGGAATTACTAATATTGTAACTTCAAAACGCAACGGCGATGTGGTGGCCAGCTTTCCAATTGAGGGCAATGATCAGGTGATGATTATTACTGATAAAGGCACGCTAATTCGTACCGAGGTTGGTACTGTGCGCATTTCGGGCCGCAATACGCAAGGGGTGACGCTGATTAAGGCGAAAGACGAGAAAGTGGTGTCGGTGGCAAGAATTGCGCATACGGGGAACAAAGAGGTTGATGAGGCGGAGGTGGGTGAAGAGCCTGCTGCGGAAGAGGCTTCTGAGGCTATGGCTTTGGGGGAGTAAAAGCGACACGACTAACTTAATTTTTAGGAGAATTTTATGGTTGAAAAAAATAGAAGTCCATTTTTCCCCGGCCATCCAGTTCCGCCAGATTTCTTTGCTGGAAGAAAAGCTGAAGTTGAGAGAATATTGAGGGCAATAAAAGAAGTTGAGCATGGCAAACAGAAGATGATTTTTCTTTCTGGAGAATACGGAATTGGCAAAAGTTCTTTCGCTGGAATTGCAAAATTAATCGCCGAAAAAAGCCATAATCTATTTGGAATACATGTATTGCTTAGTGGCGCAGAAACAATTGACGATATATCAGAAAGAACTTTGCAAACAGTAATCAGGTCGCCATCTTATCAACCAAAATTGAGTGATAAAATGAGAGATATGTTGGCAAAATATATAGGAAATCAGACGGTAGCAGGAGTCACTTTAAACTTTGCTAATATAAAAGCCGACGCCCCCAGCATATCTCAGGGTTATTTACCATTTTTAGAGCAAGTTTTAGATAAAATAAAAGATAGTGGAATCAAGGGCATATTTTTAATTCTTGATGACTTAAATGGCATCACAAAGAATCCTCAATTTGCATTTTTTATTAAAAATTTAGTCGACTCTAACGCATTAAACAAAAATGTTCCATTACTGCTAATGCTATGCGGAACAGGCGAAAGAAGAATGGAAATGATTAGAAATTATCAACCAATCGATCGAATATTTGAAATTGTTAATCTAGAATCAATGAAAGATAGTGATTCCTATGAATTTTTTAAAACATCTTTTGAATCAGTAAATTACCCAATCGACGATGAAGCATTAAAAATATTGTGCAAATTTTCAGCTGGCTTTCCCAAGGCGATGCACATAATCGGAGACAGAACTTATTGGATTGATAAAGATGGTAAAATAGATATTGAAGACGCAAAACAAGGAATTATAGAGGCAACACAAGAAATCGGAAGACAATCTGTAGATGAACAAGTTTATAAGGCTCTCAGAAGCGAGGATTATCACAATATTTTATCCAAACTTGTAAAAATGGATTTCGATTTAACATTTAAAAAAAGCAGTGTTGAAAAACATTTATCGGAAACAGAAAAAAAGAAATTTCATAATTTTTTAACAAAAATGAAAAGTTTAAATGTTTTAGAGCAGGGAGATTTGAAGGGAGAATATATTTTTACTAGCAGGCTTGTAAAACTTTATATTTTCATGAACAGTATAAAAAACTAGAGAAATGACATACATAATCAAAGGCAAAAACAGCGACTACCTACTCACCGTTGGCTGCGAGATTCACGCGCAAGTTGCATCAGAGTCAAAACTTTTCTCGCGAGCACCCGCCAGCTTTGGCGCGGCGCAAAATTCACAGGTGTCGCTGGTCGATGCAGCTTTTCCGGGAATGCTGCCTGTTATCAACCAAAAATGTGTTGAGCAAGCAGTGCGGACGGGGCTTGGCATTAATGCGCAAATTAATTTACATTCGGCTTTTGATCGCAAAAATTATTTTTACGCTGACTTGCCGCAAGGCTATCAAATTTCGCAATTCTTTGCGCCAATTGTGGGCGAGGGCTTTATTGAAATTGAAGTTGCTGATGATGATGGCGCAAGCTCTGGCAAGGCTGCAACCATGAAGAAAAAAATTCGCATTGAACGCATTCACCTTGAGCAAGATGCGGGAAAATCTATCCACGACCAAGACCCACATTGCACGCTGATTGACTTAAATCGCTCGGGCGTTGCTTTGATGGAAATTGTCTCGAAGCCAGATTTATCAAGCCCTGCCGAGGCTGCCGAATATGTGAAGCAAATTCGCGCAATTGTGCGGGCCCTTGGTACATCTGATGGCGACATGGAGAAAGGAAATTTACGCTGCGACGCCAATGTGTCTGTACGCAAGGTGGGCGTGGATGAATTAGGCACTCGCTGCGAAATTAAAAACCTCAACTCAATGCGCAATATTGCCCGCGCCATTGAATTTGAAGCAGCGCGACAAGTTGAAATTTTAGAAAATGGCGGCGTAATTAATCAAGAAACGCGACTTTTCGACGCGCTAAATGGCGAAACGCGCACCTTGCGCAACAAAGAAAACGCCATGGATTACCGCTATTTCCCAGACCCAGACTTGCCGCCACTAGTGCTTTCGCAAGAGTTTGTCGATGCCATCAAAAACTCACTGCCAGAATTGCCCAACGACCGCAAGGCCCGCTACGCGCGAAACTACGGCATTAACGAATATGACGCCGGCGTAATTGTCATGGAGGAAGAAATTTGCAACTACTTCGAGACGCTAGTTTCTAAGCACGACGCCAAACTTAGCATCTCGTGGCTAACGGTAGAACTTTGCGGCCGCATGAACAAACTGGGCCTGAATTTCTCTAATGTAAAGGTCAGCGCCCTACAACTGAGCGGCTTGCTCGACCTTATCAAAGACGGTTCAATTTCGGCAAAAATTGCCAAAGAAGTACTCGATTTAATGATTGAAACTGGCGAAGAAGCTGCTAAAATTGTTGAGGCGAAAGGCTTTAAGCAAGTTTCAGATACTGGCGCGATTGATAAAATTATCGACGAAGTTTTGGCGCAAAATCAGCAATCGGTTGATGATTTTAAAGCTGGAAAAGAACGCGCTTTTGGCTTTTTGATTGGGCAAATTATGAAAGTGAGCAAAGGGCAGGCTAATCCTGCGGTGGTAAATGAATTACTGAAGAAAAAACTGGGTTAATTTTTGTTGAGAAAGTGAATCTTGAATTATTGGCAATTTCTTTCAAAGCCACCTCTACCCCTCAAACAGGCTGCGCCATCTAGTTTCAGCAAGCAAAGCTTGCGATGGCGCAGAACTCGGTTCAGAGGTGGCTTTGAAAGAAATTGCCAATAATTCAAGATTCACTTTCTCAACAAAAATTAACAAAATTTTCTTGCGTCAAACTTCTTGTGCCAAACGCAAAAAATAAAAATTTGAAAAGAATTAAAATAAAAACTAAATTTTCTTCATTACAAAAGCATAATATTTTTAGTGAATTTTTCTTGAATGCGCAATATTTATTGCTTAACTAACTAGCTCTGAGCCGAGTTCTGAGGCCATCGCAAGCTACGCTTGCTTTAAATCAGATGGACTCAGCTGCCCGAGGAGCAGAGCTAGTTAGTTAAGCAATAAATATTGCGCATTCAAGACAAATTCACTAAAAATATTATGCTTTTGCAATGAAGAAAATTTTCAATTTTAAACAAACAATGACCGCTAAAACACTTTACGATAAAATTTGGGACAATCACTTAGTTGACGATGACGGCTCTTCCGCCTTACTCTATGTTGACCGCCAGCTAATTCACGAAGTAACTTCCCCCCAAGCATTTGAAGGCCTACGCATTACTGGCCGTAAGCCAAAAAACCCATCAGCACATTTAGCCGTTGCCGACCATAATGTTCCCACCACTACAGCCGACAGAGGCCACGGCACTAGCGGCATTAAAGACGAAACCTCACGCATTCAAGTTGAAACGCTAGAAAAAAACTGCAAAGAATTTGGCATTCGCTATTTTGACCTTGACGACAAAAAGCAGGGAATCGTTCATATTGTAGGGCCCGAGCAGGGTTTAACCCATCCGGGAATGGTAATTGTTTGTGGCGATTCTCACACCTCAACCCACGGGGCCTTTGGCGCCTTGGCTTTTGGCATTGGCACATCTGAAGTTGAGCATGTTTTAGCGACACAAACCCTCATTCAAAAACGCGCCAAGAACATGCTGGTGCAGGTTGACGGGCAATTGGGTTTTGGCGTAACGGCAAAAGATATTATCTTGGCAATTATCGGAAAGCTTGGTACTGCTGGCGGCACGGGCTTCGTGATTGAATATGCTGGCGAGGCAATTCGCGCACTTTCGATGGAAGGTCGCATGACAATTTGCAATATGTCAATTGAGGCTGGAGCCAGAGCTGGCCTAATTGCACCCGATGAAACCACTTACGAATATTTGCGTGGAAAACCGCTTGCACCCAAGAGCAGCGCGACCTCTTTGCAAAATAGCGGCGCTTCTTTGCAAAACATCACTTCAACAAATTCTGCGGCAAGTCTTGCTAACACTGGCGCGGAAGATGATTTTTCACGAGCGGTAAAATATTGGAATTCGCTAAAATCTGACGCGGGCGCAAAATATGACGCAGTAATTACCCTAAACGCCGCAGAAATTGCGCCGCAAATCACTTGGGGCACTAGCCCTGAAGACGCTTTACCAATTACCGCAAATGTTCCTTTTCCACAAGATTTTCAAGACCAAGGCAAGCAAGATGCGGTAAAGCGTTCACTAGAATATATGGGGCTGACAAGTGGCGCGGCGCTTGAATCCATCGCTATCGACAAAGTTTTTATTGGCTCATGCACTAACGGCCGCATTGAAGATTTACGCGCTGCCGCGTCAGTTGCCAAGGGCAGAAAAGTTGCCGCCAATGTTAAGCTGGCTATGGTGGTACCGGGTTCGGGCCTTGTGAAAGAGCAGGCAGAATTAGAAGGTTTGGATAAAATTTTTACCGCCGCAGGCTTTGAATGGCGAGCTCCGGGTTGCTCAATGTGTCTTGCTATGAACGCTGACAAGCTTGAAAATGGCGAGCGCTGCGCCTCAACTTCTAATCGCAATTTTGAAGGAAGGCAGGGCAGGGGCGGTCGCACGCATTTGGTTAGCCCAGCAATGGCGGTGGCCGCAGCGGTTACTGGCCATTTAACCGATGTACGAAAATTGGTTTAAATGTCCGATTTGCACTCAAACGAAACCAGAATTACCCGAAATTACGACATTATTGCCTCGGGCTTTTCCATGGCCAACCCTACAGCACCAAGCGAAGATGATGATAAAAAATTCTGCTGGAGCATGTCTTTTGTTAAAGACATTGCCGCACTTTTTTCATCAATTACACTTTCCGCAATTGGCTATGGAATGTTGGTAGCATTGATTGCGTTCAAGGTTGAAAAACATATTAAAAGCGAAATTCTCATCTCAATTTCTTCAGCAATGCAAATTGCCGCAGGAGTATTTTTTGCCAGATTTCTGCCGCCACTTGCGCGAAAAATTGGCATGATTAGCAGTTTGTACTTAGCTAGCGCCATTTCAGCTGTAAGCGCCATCATACTTTATCGCTACATCAATTATCCGCTATGGATTACGGCAATTTTTTTTCTTGGCACTTCATTATTCATTTGCGGAGTAACGCGCCAAACGCTAATGATTGACATGGCACCGCCCCACATGAAAGCAATGATGATTTCGATTGGTGGCATGTTAGTGGCAATTGGCAATAGTTTTGGGCCAGCCTTACTTAACCTGCTTGACACCAAAGAAAGCTTCGCCTCTTATGCTATTGCTGCCGCAGCCTATTTGCTTTCAATGCTGCCACTCTCGCGCCTTAAAAAAACTGAAGTAGCCGTTAAAGAAGAAAAGCGCATCAGTGTTTGGCGTTACATTCAGGCCTCGCCAAAAATTATGTTTGCAGGTTTTTGCGTTAATTACGCCGTCTCTTCTGCCAGCGCCTTTCTAATCATTTACGGGCTAAAAATTGGCATGTCACAAAGCGAATCTTCTTTGCTTTATTCAGTATTGCTTTTTGGCACAATTTTTTCAATTCCGCTGGGATATTTAACCGACCTTGTCAATCGCCGCTTCCTTATGATTACTAGCACGGCGCTATCTTTAACCTGCGTAATTTTGCTTTATTTTAATCAAAATCATCATCAAATTTATTTACTACTTTTTCTAACTTTTGGCTGCATGGTTGGCATTAAATTACCCGCAATTGTTTTGATTAACGAAAAATATAAACCGACGCAGCGCTTAGCGGTAAATGCGGCTTTTGCAAAATTTAGTTTGATGGGAAATATTGTTGGAATTTTTTCTACTGGTGCTATAATGCGTGCTTACGGCGCCAAGGGTTTGTGGCTTTCTTTGTCATTTATTTTGTCGTTTTATTTAGTTTTTTGTTCGGTGAATTACATAATAAAAGCTTGGCGCGGTGAGCTGAATTTTCGTAAGTTTTCGCTGGGCGATGAATCAAAAATGGAAGGGTGATTGCCTTTTACTCTACAGCCACTTCAGCTCTTGCACGCGATGCCATTTTGTTTTAATTTTACACAAACTTTCTAATTAAATTTTAAAAACATGAACGAGAAAAAAAACTGTCCACTTAAATGCGGGATAAAAAAAATTTTATTTTTCTGGAAGTGCTCACAGCCAGTGGTGGCGCATGTTGCGCTTAATGGCGTAATTGGTAAAGATGGCAAATTAAGCTCGGGGCTAAATATTGAAAATGTTTTTCCATTGCTGGAAAAAGCCTTTGCAACTAGTGGTGTTAAGGCGGTGGCACTTACCATAAATTCACCCGGAGGGTCGCCGGTGCAGTCAGAACTTATCTTTAACGCCATTCGCGAATTTTCTGCCGAGAAAAAAATTCCCGTTTACACTTTTGCCCGCGATGTCGCCGCAGCAGGCGGATATTGGCTTCTTTTAAGCGGCGATGAAATTTACGCGCACCAAGCCTCAATTATTGGCAGCATTGGCGTAATTTTTTCGGGCTTTGGATTTGTCGACGCCATCAAGAAACTGGGGGTTGAACGGCGCATTTACACCGAAGGAAAAAACAAAGCAATTCTTGACCCTTTTATGCCCGAAGAAGCAGAAAATATTGTCATTTTAAAAGAAGCACAGCGCGATATTTTTGAAGGCTTCAAAGAGCTAGTGCTGACGCGGCGCGCGGGCAAGCTGAAAGATGCTGCAGGGAAAATAATTTGCTGCTGCGCTGAAAATAATTGCAAATGCGGTGCAAATTGCGAATGCCTTGGCAATAGTTGTAAATGCAACAATAAACAGAGCGAGTCACTCAATAATAATTGCAGCAGCATTCTACAAGCAGACAGCTCTAGCATTTTTGGCAATAAAAAAACTTGCGGCGATGGCGATAAAAACTTCCTCACTGACAAAATTTTCACCGGCGCATTTTGGTCAGGCCGCAAGGCTGTAGCGCTGGGCCTAGTTGACGAAATTGCCGATATGCGCAGCAAAATGCGTGAAAAATTTGGCGCGAAAGTGAAGATTGAAAATATTGCAATTAAGAAGGGTTTTATAAAATCATTTTTTTCTGAAAAAAGCGGTTTTGCAATGGGGCAGGTGGCAGGTGAAATTGTTGATAAAATTGAGGAAAAAGCTAGTTTTGGTCGGTTTGGGTTGTAAGAATATATGCTACCAGCCCTTTATTTTCAAGGGATTTTGGCATTTTACTGATAGGTATAACATAAGAATAGTATAGGTTAGCACTATACCTATTGACTATAAAAACTACAAGTATATTATTGGTAAAGTATAGGTTAGCACTATACCTATACTATTTTATATAAGTATAGTAATCTAATATATTATACCTGTATCCAACAACCTCAAAACACCAAATAACTTATGGAAAAATTATATAAAATTGAAAAACCCGACCTTAGTAACTACCACACCCATCTTGATGATTTCTATCTAGACGCACTCTATCAAAATGAAGGTGGTAATGTATTGCTAGATAATTTTTTAGACACACTAACCGAAGCTCGTAAAAAAACCGAAAACCCTGAATATCTTAACTGGAAAGACATTAAATATAAAAGCTGGGTTCCTGAGTTTAAAGAGCCAAAAAAAGATAATGCCAAAACCTTCTGGAGCTATATAAAAGCTTATCGCAAAGACAAGGCCTGTCACACTGTAATTCGCGATGAAAACGGTAAATATTTCACATGGACAAAACTTTCTCGCCACGAAAAAATGGCGCATGAAATTGACATGGATATGACAAAATATCTGCTCGATTTTCCAAAAATTCTTGAAACAAATCATCAAGAATTTCAGCGCAAAAGTTTAATTGAAGAGGCCATTGCATCATCGCAACTAGAGGGCGCGCACACTACAAGAAAAGCTGCGAAGCAAATGATTGAAGAAAAAAGAGAGCCGCGCAACGCTGATGAGAGAATGATTCTCAACAATTTTATCACCATGGAGGCAATTCAAAAAAAATACAAAAATAAAAAATTAACCATAAAAAGTTTGCTGGAATTGCATAAAATGTTAACCATTGGCGCAAAAAATTTAGATGAATCTGAGCAAGGAAATTTTCGCAGCAGCAGCGATAAAATTGTTATTGCAAAAGGCGATGACCCTACAGTCATAAGCTATATCACACCATCAATTGATTTTGTAAAAACAGAAATTCAGCGCCTAATTGATTTTGCCAATGACGAACTTGGCGAAGATTTTATTCACCCAGTCACCAAAGCAATTATGTTGCATTTTTGGATTGGCCTATTACACCCATTTGTTGATGGCAACGGGCGCTTGGCTCGCGGGCTTTTTTATTGGTACTTATTGCGTCAAGGTGGCAACTATTGGGCTTTTGCATTATTGTCAATATCAATTGCCATTAAAGCCGCGCCAGCACAGTATAGCGAGGCCTATATTTTTAGCGAACAAGATGATAATGATTTAACTTATTTTGTTGATTATAATTTTAGAAAAATTGCCCAAGCTGCAGAAAATTTTAAAAAATATGTTAGCAATAAATTGCGCGAAGCTAGAGAGGCGGAAGAAATAATGTCGAAGCATCACAACTTAACTCAACGACAAATAAAAATTCTTTCTTTGCTGCGAGAAAATCCACATAAATTACTAAATGTAAGTTTATGCGTTAAAATTTACGAGGTTACCAAAGCTACAGCCATCAAGGATTTAAAGCAATTGCTTCATCTTGGTTTTGTTAAAACAGAACGGCGCGGCAAAAATGTTTATTATCGCCCGACCAACAAAATTGCAGCGGTTTTTAATGGTGATTAGGGGGAATTTTATTTCTTGAAAGCTTGCAAATGTTTGCTATTCTTGATAGGAATTATAACTTGCCCATTAATAATTACTCATACAAAACTTGTCATTTTCGCGCAAGTGGGAATTTAATTTTTGGTTGTAAATGGGAAATGGAATTATAACTTGCCCGCGTTTTATTTGCGGCATTCAATTTTAAATTATTTTTATGACATTCTTCACTTCAAACCTTCGCGATGCAGACGCCGCAATAGCCGCCGCCATTGCCAAAGAACTTGACCGCCAAAAATATCAAATTGAATTAATCGCTTCAGAAAATATTGTCAGCCACGCGGTGCTAGAGGCGCAAGGCTCGGTGTTTACTAATAAATATGCAGAAGGTTATCCCGCTAAACGCTATTACGGTGGCTGTGAATTTGCCGACGAGGTTGAATCACTAGCAATTTCGCGCCTTTGCGAAATTTTTGGTGCCAAATTTGCCAATGTACAACCGCATTCTGGCGCGTCAGCTAACTTGGCGGTTTACACAGCTTTTTTACAACCCGGAGACACTATTTTAGGCATGTCATTAGCAGCAGGCGGGCACTTGACGCACGGCGCGCAACGGACAATTTCTGGCATGTGGTTTAAGTCGGTACAATATGGCATTCGACTAGATGACGGGCTGATTGACTATGAACAAATGGAGGCTTTGGCGCGCGAACATAAGCCAAAAATTATTGTGGCGGGAATTTCTTCATATCCTCGCGTGGTAGACTGGGCGCGCTTCCGAAAGGTTGCCGATGAAATTGGTGCATTGCTAATGGTAGACATGGCACATGTCGCGGGGCTAGTAGCGGCGGGCATTTATCCATCTCCAGTTGGTGTGGCACATGTGGTTACTTCAACTACTCACAAGACGCTGCGAGGCCCACGGGGCGGGGTTATTCTAACCAATGATGAAGAACTTGCGAAGAAAATAAACTCGGCAGTTTTTCCCGGATTACAAGGCGGGCCCTTGATGCATGTGATTGCAGCCAAAGCTGTTGCTTTTGGCGAAGTGCTGCATCCTTCGTTCAAAACTTACGCCAAGCAAGTGGTAGCCAATGCGCAAGCCCTTGCTGCGGTGCTGATGAAACGCGGGCTTAAAATTACCACTGGCGGCACCGATTGTCATTTGATGGTAGTTGACCTTACTCCACTTGAAACCCTTACTGGTAAAGAGGCTGAGCGCGTTCTTGAGCATGCTGGATTAACCTGCAACAAAAATGCCATTCCTAACGACCCGCGCAGCCCATTTGTTACTTCAGGCTTACGCTTTGGCACGCCAGCTGGCACTACGCGTGGCTTTGGTGTTGCAGAATTTTCTGAAATTGGTGAATTAATTTGCGATGTTTTGGAAGGGTTTGTGAAAAATGGTGAAGAGGGGAATAAGGCGGTTGTAGAGCGGGTGAAGGGTCGGGTGACTGAGCTTTGCAAAGCTTTTCCAATTTACTAACTAAACAAATTTAAGATTAGATAAAATCTTTCTCAAAAAAATTAATTACC
>CANGNU010000008.1 GCA_947455365.1 Rickettsiales bacterium
TTAAAATTTTATGCCTCAGTGCGCCTAGATATTCGCCGCGGCTCGCCAATTAAAGATCAAGAAGAAGTTCTTGGTAATGAAACCAAAGTTAAAGTGGTAAAAAATAAAGTTGCGCCGCCATTTAAAATTGCTGATTTTGAAATTATCTACGGCGAAGGAATCTCGCGCGTTGGTGAAGTGATTGAGCTTGCAACTAAAAATGCCATCATTGAAAAATCTGGATCATGGTACGCTTACAAAGGCGCTAAAATTGGCCAAGGTAAAGAAAATGTGAAAGAATATTTGAAGCAAAATCCAAAAGTTGCTGAAGAATTAGAAGCTTTGGTGCGTGAGAAATTGGGCATTGGCAAGGCAGCGAAAAAATCTGCAAAGGCTGAAGCTGCTGAAGAAAAAGAAATGGTGGCGACGCCGAAAAAGGCTAAAGCTTCTTAAGTTTATCATTTTTGTAAAAGTGGGAATCTGGCCTGCGGTAAAAAGATTCCCGCTTTTGCGGGAATGACATGAGATTGCAATTATCTGCTTGTGTTTTTTGTTCAAGGTCAGTATTATCGCATTTCATTTTTCACAAATGCACTCGTAGCTCAATTGGATAGAGCACCTGACTACGGATCAGGAGGTTGTAGGTTCAAATCCCGCCGAGTGCGCCACTTCCCCCCCCCTTTTTTTTGTTTTTTAAGCGTCGCGATCCCCAATTGCTTTAGTGCGATTGGTTAATTGCACTAATTCTATATCACCTGATGGAGCTGGTGATGGAGTATTATCGTTAGACCTTCTTAGAGTTGTTGCAGTTGGAAGTTCTTCAAAATCAACCATAGTGTCACCCCCTTCTTGAAGAGGAACGGCAAACTCAAGCTTAACATGGTTAGGGTCTAGCTCATCAACGCTGGTTTCTTCTATTATTGTTGTGTGTTGAGCGCGCCTGTTGTCGGCAGATTTTTTAAAGGCCGAGTCTCCTGATTTATCAAGCCAAGCAGATCTTTTTGAGTCGCCAAGTCCAGTAGAGTTTGTGAGTTGATCGTCATTGTAAGATGATGAAAAAGGTGAGGGTGCAAAGATGGTCAAATCTTCTTCTGTAAGGGCTATACCATCTTCGTCATTCAATGAAGGACTTCCCCTCAAAGAGGTTTTTTTTGTAGCAACAATATCTTCGTCGCCAAATCCGTACCCTTCCTCATTATTGTTAAAATCAAGATAGCCATCGTTATCGGAATTATCTTTATTACCTTCCTCATGGGGTATTGTTATGCTTTTTCCTTGTGCATCATCCTCCATTTTGACGCTGGCTAATGTGCCATATATTTCACCTTGTTGGCGCAAACTTTCCAACGCCCCTTTGTTTCTTGCTACCTCGTCATCTTGTTCAGCGAATAGTCTTGCAAATGCAGCTTTTGTTTCTGCAAGATTTTTTTCAATAGCTAATGCTTGTTCGTTGCTTATTGGCGCATCGCCTCCAAAGTGATATACACCCTCTGGTGCCTTTGCTATTATGGGGTCAGCATATATTGTTGGTGAGGCTATGGCGTATAGATCTTCTTCGCCAAAGTCAGCCTTGTTAGCTACATCGTAAATTTCTTCATCTTCTATTAAAACTTTAGGTTTAGAAGTTTTGGCAGATTCAATTGCTGCGGCAAGTTGCTGATTCATTTCATCTCGCCTTCTTTCAGATTCAGCAAGCCTTTCTTCTGCTTCTTGCACTTC
This sequence comes from Rickettsiales bacterium, assembly GCA_947455365.1. Lineage (GTDB taxonomy): Bacteria > Pseudomonadota > Alphaproteobacteria > Rickettsiales > UBA1997 > CAMCFD01. Next base: position 1,699 of record CANGNU010000008.1, read on the forward strand.
TTTTGTGTACTGTGCTTTTTCACGCTCAAACTGCTTTCTTTCTTGTTCAAGTTTTGCTCTTTCAAATCCAATTCTAACTGCTTCTTCGGCTAATGTGGCGTCTCCTCGTTCTAGCGAGGCTTTGCCAAGTTTTATTGTTTGGTATGTATTAAAGTTAAATTGTTCATCGGCTTTGAAGGCTTCAACTTTGCTTGAGATGTATGATTTTAGATCCATCTTTTTCCCATCAGGATGATTTTCTTGCAAAATTTCTAAATTTTCTTTTTTTGAGTAGAATTTAGTCAGATCTTCTTCATATGCCCAGACGATTGTGTCGCGCTCAAATTTCATTACGGATTCTAGTCGTTTTGCCTTAAGGGTTTTTGCATCAACAGATCTTGATAAGATAATTTCTCCCGCATGGTATTTTTCTAATTTTTCGTAATCAATTACATAAGGCCTTGGTTCTTTAACTTCGACTGGAGTATCTCCTCCTTGAGGGGCAGATATTGTTATGGCTCCTATAGCTATTGATTCAAGATCTAAAATAAGTTCGCGTTTGTCAATAATATTTTGCCTTCTTCTGTAATAAGTGTAAGCAATTAATGCGGTTGCGGTGACTACTGCTGCAACCCCAACTGCAATACCAATGTTTCTTGCAAGGTCGTTGTGAGGGGCTATGTAATCTTGACTATCGTGATTAGTTGTAGTGTCTGTTGCTGTATGAGTAGTGGTAGTTGTTGTGCCAGTGGTTGTATCAGTTGTGGTTGTGGTTTCGGTGCCACTGGTAAGGTCATGTGTGGATGTGCTGGTTACGGCGCCATCAGATGTATGAGTAGTGCTAGTAATTGTGCTGCTAGATGGATCATACTCTGTTGTGGTTGTGGTGCCAGTGCTTGAATCTGTGTAGCTAGTCGTAATTGTGCCAGTGGTTAAATTGGTTGTGGCAGAAATTGTACTTGTTTCGTAATCGGTGGAACTGTACGGCGATATTGGAGAGTGAGTGGTTGATGTTAAGGTTGTTGGGTTGGTATCAATTGTAACCGATGTTCCAAATGGGTCGACAGTTGTTGTTGAAATTTCTCCAGTGATGAAATTGGTGGCAGTTGTTGTTGTATAGCCAGTAGTGCTGTCATAAGCGCTGGTGATGGTTGTGCCAGTGGTTGGATTGGTTACCGTTTGCGTAACGCTGCCAGTGGTTGTATCGGTGTAAGTTGAAGTAATGGTGCCAGTAACCGGGTCGGTTGTGATGGTACTAGGCGACATGTCTATTGTTGTGTGACTAGGTGTTGTGGAGGTGGAAGTAGTATCGGTAGAAGTAGAGGTTGCATTGGTAGAAGTTGTGGAAGAATCCGTCGTAAAATTATCAGTAACCGTGGTTGTTGTGGTGCCGGTTGTTGTGTCGGTAATTGTTGTTGTAGTGGTGCCAGTCGTTGTGTCGGTTACGGTTGCGGTTGTTGTGGTTGGTGCTTTAGTAGTGACTGTTGTAGTGCCAGTCGTTGTGTCGGTTACGGTTGTGGTTGTTGTGCCAGTAGTGGTATTGGTTGAGGTGGTGGTGAAGGTTGTTGTACCGGTAGTGGTATTGGTTGAGGTAGTAGTCGTGGTTGTGGTGGTTGGTTGAGGGGTTGTTGTTGTAGTTGTTGCTTTTGTGGTGGTCGTTGCTGGAGGGGGTGGGGGTGGAGCAATCGTTCTTTCTCTGCGCTCTCTGATTACTGGCATTGTTCCTTGTCCTGAAGGCTGCCCTTCAATGCCAAGCTTTCTCCTTTGCTTGTCAGTTAAACCATTATGATCTTTGTGATTAGAATTGGACGAACCTTCGGTATTTAATGTTTTTGGAGGCATAACTAACTATAGTGTAAAATGAATATCATTTTGGGTATAGCTTAATAATGAAATAAAATACAAGATTTTCTTTGTTAAAAAGAAATGTGTTTTAAAAAGATACAGTTACAAAATTAATTATTGCCCTTTAAAAAAAGCTTTCTAAAAGTTTTAAAGGATAAAGAATTTCATAAACCCTAGTCGTTTTTTTTGTAATTAAGCTTTCGAACTATTTATCCATAAGCCAGAATTTAATTTTTTAAATAATGTTCTTATGAGAAAAATATCGATTGGCTTGATGTGCATTTTTTTAACCCCCTCAATGGCCAGTGCAAGAGATGGCGCCTATATTGGTGCCGATGCCTTGTGGACTTCGGCAAAATATAAATATCACAATAAGCGGGTAATGGAGCAGGCTGAAGGTAAATATACCAGAGCTCGAGATGTTGGGTTTGGCTTTAACGCTGGCTATAAAATTGGCCTTAACACTATTACTGGACAGTCTTTAGTCGAAAAAGTTTTTATTGCGCCAGAGGTGTTTTTTGACAGTGTGCGTTCTAAGGGGCATGACACCGCGTATCTTAGCAATAATAGTGCAGGAAATTTTGTTAACGACAAAATACAAATACAATCTCGTCATGGCATAAAGCTTAATATTGGCTATGATATCACCCCAAAGCTAAATGTTTTTGTAAATGCTGGCTTTACCAAAGTAAAATGGAAGAACTCTTATCTATATGATAATGTCACCGAAAAAGGGGTAAGATCTGCGCCAATCTACGGCTTAGGAATTGCCTATAATCTTGACGATAACTGGGCAATTAGAGCAGCTGCCGATTATCAGCAATTCTTTATTCCCAATTCTTCATTTTATGCAGGAAGTCATGGCGCTTGGGTGACCAAGGTTACTTTGGAGACATTTAAAGTTGGTGCCGCTTATCGGTTTTAGCTTTTGTAATTATTTGGGTGCTGGTTAGTTTTGTATTTGGCCAGCATCTAGTTTTTTCTGGAAAAAATTGATAAAGGCTTTAATTTTTGGTGACATATTTTTTCCTGAAGGATAAACAACATAAAATTGAGTTTTGTTCATCACTTCATAATCTTTTAGCAGTATAATTAACTTCTTTTCTTTTATCTCATTATCTGCATCGCGAGAAGATTTGAGGGTAATGCCAAGCCCTTCCAGTGTAAGCTCTTTAATAATTTCTCCGTTATCGCACTTGATATTTCCGCTGACATTTTTTAGTTCATAAATTTTATGGGTGTTCTTGTCTTTAAATTTCCACACATTATTTTCACCAAAAACTAAGCAATTATGATTGAGTAAATCATCTGGTGTTTTTGGCTTGCCGTGCTTGGCAATATAGTCGGGAGAGGCGCAAACAATTTTGTGATTATCCATTAATTTTGCTACTTCCAACCCCTCTTCTTCAGGAATTTGAATTCGCACTTGCAGGTCGTAACCCTCGTTAATAATATTTATTGGATTTTCAGTGAGTGCGATATCGAGTTTTAAATTGGGGTATTTGGTCAAAAATTCATCAAAATATGGAACAATGTGATACCTACTGAAATAAGGCGGCAGAATAATTCTAAGAACTCCTCTAATTCCCTTGTTGTTATCAATAAAGTCATCCAGTTTGTCAACTTTTTCCATTATTGAATTGCAATGATCAAGAAAGTTTTTTCCATCGGTGGTTAGATTTACTTCTCTGGTAGTACGTGCTAACAGGTTCATTCCAAAGCTTGCTTCAAGATCAGCAATTCTCGTGGTAACTATTGTTCGTGAAATTTTTAGTGCTTTAGCGGCTTTTGAAAAGCTCTTTAATTTAGCGACATAGGTAAAGGTTAGGATATTTTTTAAATCATGCTTCATGTTAGAGTGGTTTTTTTATAATCGTTTTCATTAATTCTTAATTTGTATAAATATTGAAATAATTTATTATTTAAATGATAAAAAGCCTGATTATGTAGCGAAATAAATCATTTTTTGAGGCTGTTGGCTTTAGAATTTGTTTTGTTTTTGCTAAAACAGAATTCTTGTTTTACAAATAAGGGGTGTTGAATAAATAAGTTTCCACCGCCACCAATACACAGAAAAGCGTGTGTTTCCAATATCCCCCAAAGAAATTTGGGGGATATTTTTTTTGCCAAAAATAAAAATGCAATTTACAAACTTGCCAGCAACATCCACCCCATCTTATCATGCGCCTCAAGCCTTGTAATTAGAATATCTGCCGTTGCTTCATCACCATTCTTTTGCGCAATTTCAATGCCGTTTTTTAGCATTAAAGTTAGTGCTTTTTGACTATCCGCCAAATCTTTCACCATCTTCTCGCTGGTCAAATTTTTATTGCCATTTTTAATAACACTTAATTTTGCAAAAGCCTCGAAAGACGCTTCCACCTTGCTTCCAAGCATGCGAATTCTTTCGGCTAATTCGTCAATCGCAAGAGACATTTCTTCATATTGTGCGCCAAAAAGTTCATGCAATGGCTTAAAATGTGGGCCAGTAACATTCCAGTGATAATTTTGCGTTTTAACTGCAAGGGCGTAGGTATTGGCGGTAATTGATTCTAGAGCTTTGATGACTTCTTTCATAAATGTTTATTTATAAATAATTAAAAATAATTTACGCGTGAATTGCCCTTTTATCAACCGCCAACGCTGCCTCTTTAACCGCTTCGTTGTAGGTTGGGTGAGCATGGCAAGTGCGTGCAATATCTTCAGCGCTGCCGCCAAATTCTATTGCCATAACCACTTCGTGAATAGTGTTGCCAGCTTCGCGCGCAATAATGTGAGCGCCAAGAACGCGATCAGTTTTTGCGCAAGCAAGAATTTTTACAAAGCCTTGATCATCAAAGGTGGCGCGGGCTCGCGAGTTGGCCATCATTGAAAATTTTCCAACTTTGTAATTTATGCCAGCTGCTTTTAATTCCTCTTCAGTCTTGCCAACTGAAGCTACTTCTGGGTAGGTGTAAACTACGCTAGGAATTGCGTCATAATTTACATGACCTTTTTGCCCTGCAATAATTTCAGCGACGGCCATGCCTTCATCTTCGGCTTTGTGCGCCAGCATTGGGCCGGTGGTTGCATCGCCAATAACGAAAATGTTGTCGATGTTAGTTTTAAGATGATTATTTTCGATGAAGCCGCGGGCGTTAATTTTTACGCCAGCATTTTCAAGGCCAAGATTTTCAGTATTCGGCCTGCGACCAATGGCCACAAGCACCGCGTCAGCTTGTAGAGTTTCTTTGGCACCGCCATTTACCGCTTCAACTTCAACGGTGGCGCTGCTTCCCACTTTTTTTACAGAAAGAACTTTGGTTGATAAGCGGAACTTGAAACCTTGTTTTTCAAGAATGCGCTGGAAGTTGCGAGAAACCTCTGCATCCATGCTAGGCGTGATTTTATCAAGATATTCTACCACTTCAATTTCAGCACCAAAACGCCCCCAAACCGAAGCCATTTCAAGGCCAATTACACCTGCGCCAATAACAATTAATTTTTTGGGAACCGATGTAAATTCAAGCGCGCCAGTTGATGAGACGATAATTTTTTCGTCAATTTCAACATTGGGCAATTTTGTAACTTCGCTGCCGGTGGCAATTACAAAATTTTTGCCAACAAGGTTTTCCTTAGAGCCATCTGCCTTGGTAACTTCAACTGTTGAATTGTTAACAAATTTTGCGTGGCCAACAATGTGAGTAACTTTGTTTTTCTTCAATAGGCCGGCAATGCCACCAGCAAGCCCTTCGATAATTTTATTTTTATTATCGAGCATTTTTTTAACATCAATTTTTGGTGCCGATGTTGTAATGCCTAGAGCCGCAAAGGAATGCGCCGCATCGTGAAATTTGTGCGAAATTTCTAGCAAGGCTTTTGATGGAATGCAGCCAACATTTAAGCAGGTTCCGCCAAGGTTGGCGCGTTTTTCTACGCAAGCGGTTTTTAAGCCAAGTTGTGCCGCGCGAATAGCTGCAACATAGCCTCCCGGCCCACCACCAATAATTACTACATCAAAATTTTGTGTTGTCATTTTATAAAAAATTGTCTTTTAGTTTTGTAGAAGCCTTGTTTATCAAGCCTTCCTGAGAAGATTTTAGCGCGGAAAAATAAAAAACCAAATAATTAATTCAGTTGAATATTTTACTCCACTAAATTTTCTTTCGCAGGAAATTTCTCCGCTCTAACTTCAGCTGCAAAGCCTTGAGCGGCAAGGGTTATATTGCTAGCAATGTTGGTATAATTTTTGACAAATCTTGGTTTAAATTCTTGATTGAGGCCGATTAAATCGTCAATTACCAAAACCTGTCCGTCGCAGTTGGCAGAAGCGCCAATGCCAATTGTAGGAATTTTTAATGCATGGGTAATTTTATCGGCAAGCTTTGCTGGCACGGCTTCAATAACGCAGGCAAAAGCGCCGGCGGCTTCGGCGGCAAGGGCAATTGCAAGAATTTTGGCAGCGGTTTCATCAGAGCGGCCTTGATATTTATAGCCGCCCAACTCGCGCACTTGTTGTGGCAGCAGGCCAACATGGGCCATCACTGCAATGTCATTTTCTGCTAGCATTTTTATTGCCGCAATTGAATCTTGCGAAGTTTCAATTTTCACCGCATCGCAACCAGTTTCGTCGATAATTTTTTGCGCGGTTTCATAAGCTTGTTGTGGCGATTGCTCAAAACTTCCTGCAGGAATATCAACTACAACAAAAGATTTTTTTGCCGCTTTCATCACGGCGCGTCCATGATTTATCATCATCTCTACCGTTACATCAACAGTATCAGCAAAGCCGTAAACGCACATTCCAAGCGAGTCGCCAACTAAAATTATATCGCAAATATTATCAAGAATTTTTGCCACAGGAAAAGTGTAAGCGGTAAGGCAAACTATTTTTTCCGCCGATTTTTTCTCCTGAATTTTTGCTAGTGAAATTTTTTCTGACATTTTTTAGAAAGTTGGTTTTGCAATATTTTCTTGATTTGCAGATGGGGCTAAAGCTGGTGCAGGTGCAGGTGCTGCGCTAATTATTTGTTGCACACCATATGTGGTGTTGCCAGCAATTGGTGCATCTTCTCGATTGGTACTAAGACTTGCCTCGTTTGCTTTGGTGGCATTTGCATCAGAGTTTTCTGCTGAAGCTGCTACGGCATTTTCTGTGGCAGGTGAGGCAGTTTTTTTATCGCCAGTTGCAGCTTTTGCAGCCTTTGCTACCGCACTTGCTCCACCACTTAAATATTGCAAAACTTGGTCAAGATTGGTGCTTTGTCGTACGCTGCCAAAATCGCCTTTCAGGTTGGTAGCAATGTTGAGTGGCGTTTGTTTGCGCGCATCGCCAGTAAGAAAAATAATATTTGCCAAGCCGTCAACAGAATTGCGCACAAGATCAATTTTGCCCGAGACAATGCCGTTAAATGCCGTGCCTTCAATGTCAATGCGAAATAAATCATCGTGGCCTCTATCAATTGCAAGTGAACCGCTGGCTTTTTTAATCGAAGTTTGACTGGTTTGACTAAATAAAATTTGCTCAGGATTGCGCAATTCTTCACCGTAATTTTTGATATTAAACATTTTGCGCACAAGGTCATTTAGCCCATAATTTTCAACGATTACGCTGCCCGCAATAAATTTAGTTTCGCTGCTTAAATTTTTCATAAATTCATCTTTTTTATTTGCTGCAGAAACGACGCTGCTAGAAAAATTAGCGATGCCATCAATATTTTTGATTGAAAATAATTCAAATAAAAATGGTTTTAGTGCAATATTGCTCAAAGTTAAATTTCCGCTGAGAGCCTTGTCAAACTTCATTCCAATGGCTCCTTCAAAAATTAAATTTCCATTGTAAATATCGGTGGTGAAGTTAGAAAAATTAATGACGCCGTCTTTTAATTTTCCATTGATGAGAATATTTTCGGCGGTAAATCCATCAAAATCAGCCTTAGTAAATTTTAAAGAAATAACGCCGTTGAAGCCCTCAAGAGAAGGCAGTGCAAAGAATTGATCAAGTGCATTTATTTTTATTTCTTTTGGTTTTTTATCATTGTCGTCAGAAGAATTTTGTGGGGCGGCGTAAACAAAATTTTCGGAAGCAAGTGACATGTCAAACTTTGCTTCTTTCTCGCTAAGGTCGATGGACAAAGCGCCAGTAAGGTCAAATTGATCAGATTTTAACTTCAATTGGCTTAATTCAAAATAGCCTTGACCAAAGCGAATTTTAACTGACTGATCGTTGAAAACCAAGCCCTTGTAGGCTAATTTGTCGAAAGATAAAGTTAGATCATTGTTAGAAGTTAAATTATTAAGCCATAATAATTTTTTTAGCAGTGATCCGGGTGATAAATAAATGTTTTGTCCCGAGGTTAAAAAGTAATCATCAAAGTTAAAATTATTGATACGAAAATTGCTGATAATGTTAGAAGTTTTTGTTGAATAATTGAAGCGCAACTCGCCTAAAACCTCGCTTTGGCCGCTATTGATGTTTAGGTAAAGGTCATTAAAAATTGTTGAATTTGGAATCAACATAATGTCGGAATAAATAGTGTAATCGTTCAAATTATCATAGATTAAATTTTGCGATTCAATGTGTAGCCACTTCAAAATATCGGCAAGTTTTTTGCCGCTGGCGTCAAATTTTCCAACAAATTTTGGCGTGCCATTGTTATCTAAAACGCCACTCATGCGAAACAGTCCACCACCAGGAACCTCTAAGGTTAGAGGCAGAATTAAAATTTCGCCTTGTTTAGAAATTGTGGTGTATAAATTGACGTTTTTAATTTCATCTTGCAGATATTTTACGCGATTGACGGTAAGCTCGGCCGTAAGGTCAAAGTCGCGCAAATCTTTGGTAGAATTTATGGTAATTTCGTCATCATCTTTTTTGCTTGCATTGTCGCTGGTTTGATTGTCAGAATTTTCATTTTCATCTTTTTGTTCATCAGGCGCCTGCTCTTTGTTGGCAATAATTTCAGCCACTTCTTTGTCACTTAACCAAATTGCATCAAGGTCAATATTTTCTAAGTTAAATTTAATGTCAATTAGCGGCAAAGTTGCGGTTAAATCAAGCGCAATATTGCCGCGACCATTGACAGCATTTGAGCTGATAAAAATATTATTTAAAAGAATTTCACCGCTATTATTAATTAAAGTTGTCTTTAATTTTATTGGTTTAATTGAAGGGTTGATCTTGTCATAAACCACGCCCTCTCTAGCTACATAGCTTTTATAAAAACTTTTTAAGTCAAAAATTTCTGCTTCAATTGTGCCTTTGAAATTGCTTTTCAGTAAGCCCAAATTTTCACTAGGAAAATGGCCAGAAATTTTAAAATTTCCGTAAGCAGAATTAATCTCTAAAATAGAAGAACCAGAGTTAGAATCATCAACCGATTTTTGTTCAAAATTAGCCTGTAATTTAAAATTGTTAATGATGTCTTGATTAGAAAATGAGCCGCTCGCCGTAATATGTTTTTTAGAAAATGCAACAACACCATTGATGGTTTTAATTTCTCTTTTTTTCAGCACTTTGTTGTAAGAAATTAAGTGTGAATTTTCAAGCATAATTTTTGGCAAATTTGTGATGCTAAAGTTGCTTAAATTGAAGTCATCAATTTTAAAAATATCGACAAAAATTTTACCACTAATTGCGCCACCCACTTGTTGATTTTTTGATGCACCAGAATTTTTTGAGAAGGCTTCACTCAGCTCGGCGCTAAGCTCTGCAGGCTTATTGCCACTGTCATAACTTTCAAGAGTTGCGCCAGAAAAAATAATTTTATCCATTGAAAATCGGCCAATCAAAGATGATAAAAATGACAGTTTTATTGTGACCGATTTTGCATAAAAATTATAGGTCGTGTTATCTAAATTATAGTTTTGCAACGAGACATTATTAACAGTGAATGATGGGCTGGGAAGTAGCGCCACCTCTACTTTGCCAGCAATTTCTAAATTTGCTTTTAAAGCAGCACTAACCTTTTGTTCAATTTGAAATTGCAGTGCAGAGTTGTTGAGCAGTAGCGGTGCGAAGGCTAGTAAAAATAAGCAAGCAAGAATGGTTGGGAGAAATATTGTGTAAGTCTCCGAGCGCGCCAGCTTTGATTTGAGGCTGGATAGTTTGTCTATAATTTTTGGTTTTATTTTCTGAAAAAACTCCATTCAATAAATTTAAATTTTACTAAACTATATTAATATAAGACTAAAATTATAAGTAAATTTTTGTTGTGAGGAAAAGTGTAATATTCTAGTGTCGCGCCTTGTTTTGTGGTTAATTTTTGACTAGAGTTTTGCTGTTTCTGCGGCCGCTTTATTTTGTTAGTAAGGCAGAAGCTAGAATTTATGGTTGGGACGGAAGGATTCGAACCTACGCATGACGGGATCAAAACCCGTTGCCTTACCGCTTGGCTACGTCCCAATAAAGAGGGGTCGCAAATTTAAAAGTTTTGCGCGCTGAAGTCAAGTGGCGGTTGCGAAAATAAATTGACAGCAGTGCTGCAACTGGTTAATTTGTAACAAAATAAAACCAATTGAAAATTTTATGAGCAAATTACAAGAAGTAATCGAACTTTCCGAGCAGCTAAAACGCAGCACCGACGAGCTTGTCAACAAAGTGGCTGAAGTTGGCTACGCTGGCGCATTTGGCGGTGGCGTTGACCCTTTTGTTTTTGGAATTGCAGTTTTTGTTCTTGCCTGCTTCGTTGGATACTTTGTGGTTTGGCGCGTTACACCAGCTTTGCACACGCCGTTAATGTCGGTAACTAATGCAATTTCTGGGGTAATTGTTGTTGGGGCAATCATTGCGCTTGGCTCTACTAAAGGCGTCTCGATAGTTTCGGTGGTAAGTTTTATGGCCATTGTAATTGCCAGCATCAATATTGTTGGTGGGTTTTTTGTTACTTGGCGCATGTTAGAAATGTTCAAGCGCTAGGTTTTTAATCTTGCTGCAAAGCTAAGTTAGGAAATTTTTATCGCTATTCTTCTACTTGCTTCGGCTTTGACTCAACTGGTTTTTTCTTCTCATCAATTCTCTTCAAGCAAAATTTTAAGTCGCGCAAAATTGTCTCGTAAGAGGCATCTTTAATTTCGCGTTTTGCAATTATAACATAATCATAATGGTTCTGCGCGTAGGTGGGGAAAAGCTCGCGCACCGCTTCGCGCAATTTTCTCTTGGCCAAATTTCTTACCACGGCATTGCCGACAGTCTTACTAACTGTAAAGCCCGCGCGCGAAAAATTTTCAGCATTTTTGCCTTGCGCTTTATTCTGTAAATAAAAGGGAGATGTTGCCGAGCTTAGAAGGAGTAGTGTTTTAGCATGAAACTTATTACCCGTTTTGCTGATAGTTTGAAAATCGGCAGAACGGGTAATGGTAAGAATTTTAGGTGCTGACGAATTTGTCATGCTGCAAATGTGCGGCGAAGTTAATGCTAAATTAAGCGGTTAAAACAGCGCGGCCTTTAGCGCGACGACGCGCAAGAATTTTGCGTCCGTTAGCTGTTGCCATTCTGTGTCTGAAGCCATGTCTTCTTTTGCGTACCAATTTGATTGGCTGCCAAGTTCTTTTCATATAAAAAA
>CANGNU010000009.1 GCA_947455365.1 Rickettsiales bacterium
AATGTTGGCCTGAAAGAGCGCAATTTGCTTGGCACGGGGCAAGAATTAGGCCTTAGTTTGCAGCGGTCAAAATATAGTTTTTCTGGTGACATAAATTACACCAAGCCTTATTTTGCTGATCGCGCAATTGATGTTGGTGTTGATCTTTTTAAATATCAGTCTGACAAGCGAAATACTTTGGTTTATAATCAATCATCTGATGGATTCACGCTAAATGGAAATTATTCACTGACCGAATTTTTAAGTCATCAAGTGCGTTATTCACTAAGCACGCAAAGTGTTACCAATGTTAGCTCTACAGCATCTTTTGGCATTCAAAATTTGCAGGGAACTTTCATCAGTTCAACAGTTGGACAAAGTTTTGTTTATGATCGCAGAGACAATAAAATTGATCCGCGCGACGGTTATTATTTATCAATTTCGCAAGATTATTCGGGGCTTGGCGGCGACATTAGCAACATTAAACACACGGGTTCGGCGGGTTATTATATTCCAACTTTTAACGAAGATTATGTCTTAAAATTTTTAGGACGCGGCGGTGTGGTTAGCGGCATTGGGCAAGGCGTACGCAGCAACTACGCATTTTTCTTGGGCGGCAATAACTTCCGTGGTTTTGAATATGCAGGTTTAGGACCGCGTACTGTGCTTAATGGAACGGCGGTTGGTGGCAATGCGGTTGGTGGTGATATTTATTATGTTGCCACGGCCGAATTCCGCTTCCCTCTAGGCTTGCCAAAAGAATTGGGAATTAACGGCATCATCTTTTCTGATAACGGCTCACTTTATAAAGTTGATGCAATTAACCGTCAAAATTCGCAAGTGGCAGATAGCAGCTCTATTCGTTCATCTTATGGCCTAAGCATTGCATGGTCCTCTCCCGTAGGGCCTATCCGCTTTGATTTTGCGCATGTTGCGAAGAAAGAAGTTTATGATCGCACGCAATCTTTCCGCTTTAGTTTTGGCTCGAATTTCTAGTTTGTTAGCTAATCTTGAACTTTTTCTAACTCTAAAATCAGCTTCTCATTAGGCAGTAGGCGCCCCTTTCTTTCTGAAGCATTGTAAATTGCCAGCAAAATTAAAAACATCAAACTAGAGATTAACAAAAAATTGAAGAACATGTCGCGGTTTGGCGTCAGGTCTGTCTCCTCGCCAATATTCAGCAAGCGATGTTTTGAGTTTTTAATGTTCGATTCAAATGGCAAAGATTTAATTTTTTCTTCAATAATTTGCGGATCAATTTTTAAAAATTTAGCGTAAGAGCGAATCAATCCAGTTTTGTAAAGATGGTTGGTAACTTTGTTCCATTTTTCATTTTCAATTGCTTCAATATCATGTTCTTTCACTTTTAAATAAGTGCAAACATCGGCAATTTCCATTTTTAATTCGCGGCGTTTACGACGCAAAATTTCACCAATTGTTTCATGGCTGAAAGATGTTGCAGTTGTAAGCTCTACAGCTTCTGTAATGTAAGATTTTTTTGTTTTTTCAGTCATTATATTTTAGATAACTCTACTTTGTCATTCTCGCGAAAGTTTGTCATTCCCGCACAGATTGTCATTCCCGCGAAGGCGGGAATCTAACTTAACAATTTCACCAAATTTTTTGTCGCATTTAAATTAGCAATTTTGCCCGCATTTTCTGACATTTTTTCTAACAAATTTTTATTGCCAATCAAGTTTTTTATTACTTCACTCATTTTATTGATAGTAAAATTTTCTTCCGCAATAACAATTGCCGCGCCAGCATTTTCAATAATCGCCGCGTTTTTTGCTTGATGATTATCGGCTGCCTTAGCAAAAGGAATTAAAATCATCGGCTTTTTTGCTGCACAAAATTCAACAATTGAAGATGAGCCAGCCCTTGCAATTACTAGATGCGCAGCTTTTATTTCTTCTGGCATGTCATCAAAAAATGCTGCAACCGCAATGTCAATATTAAAAGATTTATATTGGCCAAAAGTGTATTCAACCAAGTCTTTCCTGCATTGCTGCGATATGTGAAGCGAATTTTTCAGCTCTTCACCCAAATTAAAAAATGCTTTTGGTAAAATATCGCTAAAAATTTTAGCCCCTCCCGAGCCGCCAATAACAAGAATGTTGAACAATTCGTCATAAGCATTTTCATAATCGTCCAATTCTGAACTTAAAATTACATCATAGCCCATTTTGTCGCGCACTACAGGCACATGCTTTGCGGGCATTTGATATTTTTCTTCGTGTAGTTTTGCAATTTCATCACGCACTGGGTTGCCTACAACCACAAGCTTTGCGGCGTTTTCAGTGGAAATTCCTGAAGTATTTTCAAAAGTGAGGGCAATTTTAAAAGCCTGCGAAGCGAACAGTCTGTTGACCTTTCCTAAATGAGCATTTTGTTCATGCAAAATAATTTTGGTGCCAGTAACAATGGCTGCAAGCAGAATGGGAAAGGTTGCATAGCCTCCAAAAGCCACAACATATTTGGGCCGATGAAGCAAAAAATAATAGCAAGATTGCGCAAATCCGTAGAAAATTTTTACCGTCGCCTTAATTAGCGAAAGCGTTGTCTTTACTAGCTGCGACGAGCTTATAATAACTGAAGAAAATTGGTCTTCTGGTTTAATATAGTTGCAATATTTTGCATCGGCCAAAACAAAAGCCGCGACACCATTTTTAGCCAATTCTTGCGCCAAACAACGCGCTGGAATGATATGTCCACCCGTTCCCCCTGTTGCGATAAAAATTTTTGTCATCGAAAAATTACTTGCCAATTAATGTATTGCGCTTTTTAATTATTGTTTTTTAAAACTAATTAAATCTTGCGCGATGCTGTTGCAGCTGCTTTTGCGTGATTCAAAATATTTTACAAATGCCTCATTTTATTGACTTAAACCTCATCAACAAAAAAGAATTACACAAAATTCTTGAACTTGCTAAAAAACTGAAAGCGAAAAAATCTAATGCTAAATTAAATGGAAAAAATTTGGCAATGATTTTTGAGAAAAATTCTACCCGCACAAGAGTTTCGTTTGAAGTGGGCATGAATCAACTTGGTGGGCATGCAATTGTGATGAATCAAAAAGATATGCAGCTTGGAAAAGGCGAAACCATCGCCGACACCGCGCAAGTTTTATCACGCTTTGTTGATGCCATCATGATTCGCTCAAACTCGCATCAAACAATTTTAGAATTGGCTGCCAATGCTACAGTTCCAGTCATTAATGCACTATCAGATTACTCTCATCCTTGCCAAATTATGGCAAGCGTAATGGCAATTGAAGAGCATTTAGGCAGTATAAAAGGCAAAAAATTAGCGTGGTTTGGTGATGCAAATAATGTGCTTAACTCTTACATACACGCTGCTTTGGCCTTTGATTATGAATTAGCAATTGCTACACCCAAAGAATTTGATTTTTGCAATATTGAAATTAAAAAAGCGCAAAAATTAGGGGCAAAAATTACGCAATTTTCTGATGCAAAAAAAGCCGCTACAGGCGCCGATGTGCTAATTACTGACACTTGGTTTTCAATGGGCGATGCCAGCGCTGAAGATGAAAAACTGCGCGCAAAAAAACAAAAACTACTAGCGCCTTACCAAGTAAATAGCGCCTTGATGAAGCTTGCCAACAAAAAATCCATCTTCACTCATTGCCTGCCAGCCTATAGGGGGTATGAAGCCACGGCTAATGTGGTTGATTCAAAACAGTCAATAATTTTTGATGAAGCTGAAAACCGCTTGCATGTGCAGAAGGCAATTTTGTTGTGGTGTTTTAGTTAATTCGTCAAGAAGCTTTGGCGATATATCTCTTGCAATTAGATAATTGCAACTTATAATCAGAAGTATGGTTGATTACTGCGTAGCGGGGGTCAGCCTATTTTTTTGGCAAAATTACCAAGCCATATCCAGACACTTCTCCAAATTCATCTTTTCTCATTTTTTGTTTTATAACATCGATATTAATTCTTGATTTTCTGCCTAGAAGGTTTCTAGCAATTGGCGTTACAATTGCATCGGCAATTTCCAGTCCCGCCAAACCATCATTCTTTTTCTTAATGATTAAATTGTCGATTTTTTTGTTAATATCGATAGCTTGTATAAAATTGGTGCCAGAAATTTTTAGTTCTAACCATGCCAAATCTAGTTTGCGATCCAAAATTGCCTCTCTTCCTTC
Source organism: Rickettsiales bacterium (assembly GCA_947455365.1). Classification (GTDB taxonomy): domain Bacteria; phylum Pseudomonadota; class Alphaproteobacteria; order Rickettsiales; family UBA1997; genus CAMCFD01. The sequence continues at coordinate 4,148 of CANGNU010000009.1, forward strand.
TGCGATAATTTTGCCAGAACCAGAGGAAGATTCTTCTTTTAATTCAAAACAGAATCTTTCAACCAACACCCTGAGCGATAAATGGTATGGATCAAGCGCATCAATTCCATATTTAGCCAGATGGTGTTCTTTTTTTATCGCGCAGGCGAGTATTACGATGTCAAGTTCGGCAATTAATTTGTTCAATTTATCGTAAAATTTTTCACAAAATTCTCTTTCTTTCATTCTTTCAAAACCGTTTTTTTGGCGCGTGAAATCGGCGGTGTGAAGGGTAATTTTTGTTGTGCCGAAAAGTTCTTGTTTAAAATTATTTAATCTATCAGTCATCTCGCCCAAGGCATAGCTTTCACTGGCTACGACGCCTCCCAAGACAAAAATTGGGTGTTGCGGATCGGTTATTGCAAGGTTATGGTCGCCTGATTCATCTAGGAATAGAATTTTTTTCATTGGTGTGGGTAATTTAGAAAGATAGTCAATAGTATGGCGGCTAGCACTTTCTTCAGTATGTCGGAAATGCCGATATACTGAAATTTATTTCAAAAACTCGTTATAAATTTCTAGCAAGTTATAAAATATTTCATTTTGTTTATTTTTGTCAGACTCTACTTCTGCATTGCTATTGTTAAATTTACTTTCGGAATAAATTAGATATTCGGAATAAATTAGATAGTTCTTCAGGTCGTCTTCATCGGAAAAAATAGGAATATTAAACAAGATATTTCTCTCCCCTCTTATTTCCTTCGAGTAATAATTTTTATAAATTTTTGACAAAAATTTAGTTTGATAGATATAGGAAATTGAGTTTTGTAAATAATAATATATTCTTCCGCCCCCAACAAATTTCCAATCTGGGCTAGTAATAGTTTTTTTGCCGTTATCAAAAGTTGTAATTTTGGCGGTTTCTAAAAGGGTTGAGTGATAAAAAAATCCTATTGCGTAAGTGTGATCAATTTTACTTTCGTAATTGTAGCCTATTTCTCCTCTAAGCCATTCATCATTACAAGGACTATTGCTATATAAATTTATTGGCTTGATGGTGAATTCAGGAAAATTTCCATAATAATAACTCCAATCATCATTAGGAATTGGAATCCAATTTTCGTATTCCTCTAGATAAACTTTAAGACGCTGCAGTGGATTGTGGTTAAGGCCAAAGCGTTCGCGCCACATTCTCTCTACATCTCCCAGTGAAGCGGTTTTATTAATTGGGGTATTGGTATCTTCGATGCGCGTATATATTGCGCCGGCCCTTAACTTTCTTTCTTTGTTTTTTGCGGCTTTGGAAGTATCTTCGGGTGATATTTCTTCGTTCTTGGTTTTATTTATTAGTTCTTCATCTAAAAAATATGGCTTTTTATTAGTATTTTTTATAATCAAAATATCTAAATTTTTTTCCTTTATACATATTTTTTCTAGTCGAATATCTGGAAATATTCCTCCCGCAAATTTGCAGTTTCTTAAAGTATCAATGAGCTCTGCTTGTTTTTTTGTATTATCAAGTCCAACCAGAACTCCTTGGTCGTTGGCTCCATAAATTAAATAACGGTCTCCTTCAAAATTGGCGTTTGCTAGACATATTATATCAAGAATGAGATCTGCGTTACTTTTGTGATGAATTTCTTTAAAATCCCAATAAGTTCCCTCTTTTTTAAGATTTATCAATTCTTCTATAATTTGTTCTAAATTTACCATGTATTATCCATTCTTCGCAATCTCATCAAACTTTTTCATCTTAGCAAGAAGCTTCTCAAGCGAGTCAAGGCGCACCATGCAAGGCCCATCAGAGGGCGCATTATCTGGGTCTTGATGAACTTCCATAAACACACCTGCTACGCCAACTGCCACTGCTGCACTAGCCAAAGTTTCAACAAATTCTCGTTGGCCGCCACTAGCGCCACCAAGGCCGCCGGGCTGTTGTACTGAATGCGTTGCATCAAAAATAACAGGGCAACCAGTTTTGGCCATAATTGGCAAAGCGCGCATATCGGAAACTAGAGTATTGTAGCCGAAGCTAACTCCCCGCTCAGTCAACAGCACATTTTTATTACCAAAGTGATCCATTTTTTTGACAATATTTGCGGCGTCCCACGGGGCCAAAAACTGCCCTTTTTTAATATTGATGACTTTGCCAGTTTTGGCCGCCGCTTCTAGCATATCGGTTTGGCGGCATAAAAAGGCAGGAACTTGTAAAATGTCAACATGTTCAGCAAGAATTGCGCATTGGTCAGCAGAGTGTACATCGGTAAGCACCGCGCAGCCAAATTCTTTCTTCACTTCGGCAAAAATTTCAAATGATTTTTCTAGTCCAATGCCGCGCTTGCCATCAATTGACGAGCGATTAGCTTTATCGAAAGATGATTTGTAAATAAAATTAATTCCTAACTTGTCGCAGATTTTTTTAATTGCCGCGCCCATCATCAGCGTATGGTCGCGAGTCTCAATCTGGCAAGGCCCAGCAATTAAAGTGAAGGGTAAATTATTGGCAATTTTGATATTGTTAACTTGAATGGTACGCATCGTAAAAATTAATTGAGATTGAAACTCTAATAAACTAGGTTAAACATAATTTCTAAAATATAGCATTGGAAAAAGCTGTCAAGCCAAACAAACTCTAATGCAAATTAAATTTTCATAAAAATGTTCGCCAAGCCGTTCAATTTAATTCTCGTTTACATTGTCACAATTTTTAATATTGCACTTTTAGCGTCGCCGCTAATTGCAGTGCTGGTGCCAGTGCTGGGGCGGCACGCCACCATTACACTAACGCATGATATGATCGACAAAATTAAATTAGCAGCCTTTGTTTTGGTGTTTATTGTCAGCTTTTTAATGTTGGTTTATTTCATGCTAGATTTTATCTTCGGATTCGCCATGCGCTCTTCGCTCAAGGGTTGCCAACGATATGAAAAAATTAAAGATTATGACTTTTTAAGCAAAATTTTTGAAGAAGTGAAAAGCAAATTTGGCGAAAGATCGGTTAAACTTTACATTAAAGAATCGGACGAGATAAATGCCTTTGCCATCAGCAGTTTAGGGGGTAAAGCCATGGTTTTGACCAGCGGAATTGTTAATCATTATTTAGCGGAAAGCAAAGATCCAAAAGAATTTCTTTTTGCCATTCGTAGCATTATGGGACATGAGATGTCGCACTTGGTCAATAAAGATTTTCTGCCAACTTTTATGATTATGGCTAATCAAAAAGTAACTAATTTTGTTTCAGCATTGCTTGATATTATTTTCAACTTTGCCGCGCGAGCCGCGTCTTTCCTGCCTTTTGGTGGAAATCTTTCTTCGCGAGCCATGATTGAAACTTACAATTTTTTAAATTTTTTCCTCAATCTTTTTAATCGCATTGTTGTCGCAAATGTTTACGAATTCTTGCGCCGCTTTGTTTCGCGCAGTATCGAGTATCGCTGCGATCGTCAATCAGCGCAGGCTTTTGGTGGTAAGAATATGGCTTTGGCCTTGTCATTTCTAGGCGAATCGGGTTACTTCACTTTATTTTCAACTCACCCCGCCACACAAAAACGCATTGCCAAAGCACAAAAAGTTGAAATTGTTGATGCAATTATTCGGCCAAAATTTATTGATGGCGTCAGTAATTATTTGGCGATGATGTCATTAATTGTCATCTGCCTTTATGTCGCCAAGCAGGCTCACATTGATTTGCTGCTACGAGAATATATTCAAAATCATGAAACAATAAATCGTAAATTAATGGTATTGTGGCGCTTAGTTTCGCATTTTTTCTAGGGCAAGATCTAAAAAAATAAACAAATGGAAAATTTCTCAACTTTAAGTGAATTAATTCTCTACCAAGCCAGCAAATTCAACAATCTACAAGCTTTAAATTTTAAAGCTAATAACCAGTGGCAAAGTTTTTCTAATCAAGAATTTCTTGAAAAATCTTTCCATTTTGCTTGCGGCCTGCGCGAAATTGGCCTGCAAAAAAATCAAACTGTTGCAATTTTTTCCTACCAAAACCCGCTATGGTTAATAGCCGATTATGGCGCTATTTTAGCGGGTGCAACCACTGTACCAATTTTTCATAATATTTCAGAAGAAAATTTAATTTATCAGTTACAAGATGCTAATGTTGAATATGTTTTTGCTGATAATTTGCAAAGCTTTGATGAGAAAAATAATTTTAAGAAGTTAGATTTTCTTGCAAAAAAGTTATCACCTGTTGTTAAAAAAGTTATTTCTTGCGGCTTTGTTAGTGAAAATTCTATTAGCCTCGAAAGCTTGATTTTGCTAGGTAAAAAGGCTGCTGATGAAAAAAAATATGACCTAATTTCTCTAGTAAAAAATGCCCAGCCGCAAGATTTAGCAACAATAATTTATACTTCAGGAAGTACAGGAAGACCAAAAGGCGTTGAGTTAACACACGAAAATTTGGTTGTGCAAATTAAAGCAACAGCACAGTTTTTTCCACTAAATGCCACAAGCGACAAAGCCTTGTCCTTCTTGCCTTTAGCGCATATTTTTGAACGAATGGTAATGTCATTTTACATTACGCAAGGCATTGCAATTTATTTTGTTGATGATGTAAAAAATTTGGGAAATTTATTGAAGGAAGTCAATCCAACCCTAATGACTGTAGTGCCGCGAATGTTAGAGAAAGTTTTTAATAAAATAAAAGAGGCTAGTGAAAATGGTGGATTGCTAAAAAAATTTCTGGCAACAAAAGCCTTGCAACGCGCGCTAGACAAGCATCCAGAGCATGTTAGAAATTTCTTCGATAAAATTTTTGACACATTAGTTTATAAAAAATTTCGCGCCGCTCTTGGTAAAAATATGCGCATGATAATTTGTGGTGGCGCGCCTTTATCGCCAGAAATGGAAAAATTTTACAGCAATATTGGAGTTAATTTATATTGCGGTTATGGCCTAACTGAAGCCGCGCCAGTGTTGTCTGCAAACTGTCCAGCGCAACATAAATTTGCTACAATTGGTACGGCATTTCCCCAAGTTGAATTACGCCTTGCGCCAGATGGAGAGCTGCTGGCGCGCGGCCCCAACATTATGCATAAATATCATAATCAACCACAAAAAACCGCCGAAGTAATTACCGTAGAAGGTTGGTTAAAGACGGGAGACCTTGCCAGCATTGACCCAAATGGCTTTGTAAAAATTATTGGGCGCAAAAAAGAATTGTTTAAAACATCCAATGGCAAATATGTTTCGCCAGTTCCAATTGAACAAAAATTAATACAAGAATTGCCATTTTTAATGGGCGCAATAATTATTGCGGAAGGAAGAAGATTTGTCTCCGCCTTACTCTTTCCTGACTTTGAGCTGCTAAAAAAAACCAAGGCAAAATTTAATTTTACTGGCGGTAATGAAGAATTTTTACGCGCAGAAACTTTGCAAGAGGCTACTAAGGAAGCAATAGCAAGGGTTAATAATACACTAGACCATGCCGAACAAATTCAAAAATTTGCAATAATTGCGCAAGAAATTTCAATTGAAAGTGGTGAAATTACGCCTTCGATGAAGCTGAAGCGTGGCGTTTTGGAGAAGAAATTTTGCGAGATAGTTGATGGTTTTTATTCTTAAATTTTTAATAATTTTAATTTAAAAAAATAATCGCAGGGTTTTTATAAAGATCTTGGGTCTCTCGACACAACAGGTGTTGCGGAATGCCCTGCTGTTGGTGTAGCCGTGTATGGAGGAGGCAATTCTCCCGGCGCAACAGACGCTGCAAAATGATCTATTGCAGATGTGGTATATTGAGGAGGTAATTCTGGTGCTCGCGGCGCCATACTGGCCCTTTCGGCGTGTGCAGTATAAGCCGGAGGTTTAGGTTTTAGCGCCTCTGACGCTCTAGCCATGCTATTAAAATTAATATCAACCCCATATTTTCTTTTACTAAGCTCCCTTATTTCTTCATGGGTTACTGGCGTTGGTGATTTGTCAATAAAAAATCCGACATTTCCGCCGCTTATTTTAAGTGCAATTTCTGTTTTATTGCCACGATTGCCCAAAAAGGCAGAGATAAAGGCGTTGTCATTTCTATCTATGCCAACTATCCATTCTACGCCGTCGATATTTTCTTTATTTTTTCGGTTGCTTTCATTTAAGGCCGTGGCGCCGCCTAAAGATTGGATAAATGACTCTTTAAAAGATGTCAAGAAAGCCCTCATATCATCGGTTGAAGGACTGTATGCAGCAATGCGCTCAACATAAAGCTCTGCCTCAGGAATTGTTTTGGGAAAATATCGATCATCAATATCTGGGCTAATCTTTTGTAATTGATTAACTCTATCGCTATTGAGCTTAAAAAGCTTTGCAACTTCTGCACTAGGAAAATCCCCCGTTATAGATGAAATTTTTGCGCCATCTCTCGTTTCTTCTGCAAGAATTTTATAATATGATATTCTTTGCGTTTGTTTATCGTACTGAAAATAATGACAAGATTTAATAACTCTGCCATCATGAGTTGTTATTGGAAGATTGATTAATCGGATGGTGTTGAGCTCGTCGCTTCTTGCAATAGTTAAAACAGATAAGGGATCTGTAGGGTCAGTATATGTGCCTTGCAATTTTTGTTGCCGCCCATCTATAAATCTTGGAAACCCTCTACGGCTTCCCTCTACTTCTAATGTTATATCAATAGCTTTTGATCTTATTTCTCTGTCCATTCTTTATTTTGATAGAATTTTATTAATAGCAGAAGTTAAAACTTTTAATTCCGCAGTTTTAATAGTCAACGCGGGCATTAAATAAATTAATCCACCAAATGGTCGAATAAAAACATTTTCGGCAATAAATTTTTTGCGCAATTCAAGCATGTCTTCCCATTTAAGGTCGGTTTCAATTGCGCCTACAGCGCCAAGTGCGCGCACATCTTTCACGCGCGGGTAATTGCGACATTTTTCCAATTCTTTTTTTAATATTTTTTCTTGTGCAATTGCTTTTGCGCCATAATCTTCTTGTTCAAATAAATCAAGCGAAGCGTTGGCGCAAGCGGCTGCAAGCGGGTTACCCATAAAAGTTGGCCCATGCATTAAAGAATTTTCTGAAGTTTTTCCTAAAAAAGAATTAAAAATTTCTTCGGTAACAATTGTTGCAGCTAAGGTGATGCAGCCACCTGTTAAAGCCTTGCCCAGTATTGCTATATCTGGTTTTATTGCGGCATGAGTGAAGCCAAATTTTTTGCCAGTGCGATAAAACCCAACAGCGCATTCATCGGCAACAAATAATATTTGATATTTTTTGGTAATATTAAATATTTCGCGCAAAATTTCTGCCGAGTGAAACTTCATGCCGCCGGCACACTGAATCATTGGTTCGACAAAAACCCCAGCAATTTCGTGATGATTTTTTTTGAGAAAATCTTCAAATTGATTCAAATCATTTTTATTTTGTGGAAAATCTAAACTAAAATTTTGCAGCAAAAGTGGCAAAAATTTTTGATGCATTCCTTCGTTTAAATCGGCAAGAGACATTGCGCCCGTAGTATCTCCGTGATAAGAATTTTTGAAAGAAACAAATTTTGTTTTGTGTGGTTGTTTTAAATTTATGTAATGTTGCCAGCAAATTTTCATTGCCACTTCAACTGCGGTAGAGCCAGAATCGGAAAAAAATGTGCGATCTAAACCAGTGAATTTAGCCAAGCGCCACGCTAGTTTGTAGGTTTCGTCATTGGCAAAACCTGCTAGCATAATGTGTGGAAGTGTGCGAGCTTGCTTTGTAATTGCTTTGACAAGGTGAGGGTGCCTGTAGCCATGAGCCACCGACCACCAAGAGGCAATGCCATCAATTAAAACTCGACCATCTTGCAGGTAAATTTTACTGCCTTTGGCGGTGGCAATTTCAAGTTGCGGTACAAAATTTTGCATTTGTGTGTAAGGCAGCCAAATGTGGTCTGCGCCCTTGCTAATATTGCTCATAATTAAAATATCCTATCTGCCATTTGCGCCCATTCGCTTTGCGGAAACTGCAATTGCAATTGCTGATAGGCTTTAGTTTCTTCATCGCGTAAACCAATTTTGTGGTAAATTTCTACCAAGCGATAATAGGCTTCGGGCCCTTGATTGGTAAAACTGTAGCGCTTGGTTACTTCTTGAAAATTTTTAATTGCGCCAACATAATTTTGATGCTGAATTTGTGTGCGGCCAACGGCCATTTTGGCACCAGCTAAATGTTCATTAACAAAATTTAATTTATCGCGGGCATCGTAAGAATAGTCGCTATCAGGAAAGCGCGCAATCAATTCACGAAAGGTTGAAGAAGCAAGTTTGGTATTATCTTGCGCGCGGGTAATTTCAGGAATTTGTTCATAATAGCTTAAAGATTTCATATACATCATGTATGGAATGCTGTCGCTGCTTGGGTTGACGCGAATAAAATCATCAACAATGCGAACCACATCATTGTAATTTTTATCTTTGTAATAAGAATATGCGGCCATGGTTTGCGCTCTTGCTGCCCATTTTGAAAAAGGAAAATCATCTTCAATTTTTTCAAATTCTTTTGCTGCTTCAGAATAACTTTTTTCGCTCAAAAGTTTTTTTGCTTTAATGTAAGTGCTTTCAGCTGTAGGCGTCTTCTCATCTTTTTTACATGATGAAATGTTGAGAGAAAATAAAATTACAGCAATTAACAAAAAAT